>NZ_DKJS01000062.1:0-35061 GCF_002455205.1 Lysinibacillus sp. UBA6686
GGAAATCACCTTCATTTTGACTAAATGTTCACAAAAGGTCCCTTGACCATTTAGCTTTTCAACACTATGAAAATGAACTCAATAATCTTATTGATTTCATTTTTTTTGACTTATAACAAACAAAAGTTTATAATGTAAACAAATATAATAAAAGGTGATGCTATGAATGAAAGAGAACAGGCGGTACTGGCATTAATTCGTCAAAATCCGTTTATGTCTCAGCAAGAGATGGCGGATAAGATGAATCTATCTCGTCCAGTGCTAGCCAACTTAGTGTCGAGCTTAACGAAGCAAGGAAAAATAGTAGGACGTGCGTATATTTTACCCGAGGAAAATGAAATTATTTGTATCGGTGGTGCAAATCTAGATCGTAAATTTCATGTGAAGGGGAACGTCCAGTTTGGTACTTCCAATCCTGCAAGCTCTTCATTTAGTGTAGGTGGTGTTGGGCGAAACATTGCTGAGAACCTAGGTAGGCTAAATCATCAGGTAACATTACTAACAACGGCTGGCAAGGATGCTGATTGGCAAGTAATCCATGAGGCTTCTGAGTCCTTTATGAATTTACGTTATGTTGAGCAATTACCAGATGCTTCAACTGGCTCTTATACGGCAATCATGGATGAGCAGGGAGAGCTAGCACTGGCTGTTGCAAACATGGAGGTATATGATCTGTTATTGCCGAGCTTGTTAAAGAAGTACGAGGCAATGCTTGTTAATGCTGGATGCTATATTTTGGATTTAAACTGCCCGAAGGAAACAGTAGCCTATATTCAACAGATGGCAATTGCTCGTGAAATTCCGTTAGTCATTGTGCCTGTATCTTCCCCTAAAATGAATCGACTACCTGATACATTGCAAGGGGTTACTTGGTTTATTTGTAACACGGACGAAGCGGAAACAATTGTTGGGCATGCAATTGAAAGTGCTGCCGATTATGAAAAAGCATTACAGCAACTACTTCAATTAGATGCTGAGCATGTCATTATTACAGCAGGAAGCAAGGGTGTTTTTGCAGCATCAACTTCGATTAAGCCTTGTCATTTTAAGGCTAAGATTATAGATAAGATTGAAGATGTAACAGGTGCAGGAGACGCCTTTGTCAGTGCAGTGATCCATAGCTGGCTTACTGGACAATCCTTCGCAACATGCATTGATGCCGGTTTGACAAATGCTAAAAACACACTGGCATCCCCATACACAGTAAGACCTGAATTATCCGTAGATTTGTTAAAAAGTGAAATGGAGGAATAACAACATGAAAGAATTCATCGTATTATCAGAGGAAGTAAAAGCAGGACAAGCAAAAGGTTTACCAATCGTAGCATTAGAATCAACAATTATCTCTCACGGTATGCCATACCCTCAAAACGTACAAACTGCGCGTGAAGTTGAGCAAATTATCCGTGACAATGGTGCAGTTCCAGCAACGATTGCTTTAATTGACGGGAAAATTAAAATCGGTTTATCAGATGAAGAACTTGAAATGTTCGGTAATGCACAAGGAGTAGCAAAAACTTCACGTCGTGACTTAGGCTATTTATTGGCAACAAAAAAATTAGGTGCGACAACTGTAGCGGCAACAATGATTTGTGCTGAACTTGCGGGCATTGAAATTTTCGTAACAGGTGGTATCGGTGGTGTTCATCGAGGCGCTGAAACAACAATGGACATCTCAGCGGATTTAGAAGAACTGGCACAAACAAATGTGGCAGTAATTTGTGCCGGTGCTAAATCAATTTTAGATATTGGTTTAACATTAGAATATCTTGAAACTAAGGGTGTACCTGTCGTTGGATTTGGCACAGATGAAGTGCCTGCGTTCTATACTCGTCAAAGTGGTTTCGATGTTAACTTTAAACTAGAAACACCAGAGGAAGTAGCAGAGATGCTACGTGCAAAATGGCAATTAGGGTTGAAAGGCGGAGCTGTTATTGCAAATCCGATTCCGGAGTCTGAGGCGCTTGAGCATGCATTCATTACAGAAATCATTGAAAAAGCGTTAATAGAAGCAGAGGAGAATGGTATTCAAGGCAAAAACGTTACGCCATTCTTACTTGGAAAAGTAAAAGAATTAACAGAGGGTAAAAGCCTTGATGCAAACATTGCATTAGTAAAAAATAATGCAGTTGTAGGCGCAAAAATTGCTGTGGCGTATAATAAATTAAGCTAAATAATTATACGAAGAGAGACTCTTTGCGAAATATTACATTCGCAGAGGGTCTTTTTATTCATTATGAAGAAAAATTCTTCCATTTTTCACATTGTTCACGAGATTAACTAAACAAAATGACATAGTCGCTTTACAATAGGCTACAATATTTTATACAATTAAATTTATATCTAATCTGAAAAATTTGACGAGCAAGGTGGACATGTTATGGCGAAAGAGCAAATTTTGACTCCCGAGGACGTATTTGAGTTAGTCAAATCCTACATGAATGATGAAAATGTCGCATTCGTGAAAAAAGCATATGAATTAGCGAGGAATGCCCATATAGAGCAATTCCGAAGTTCAGGTGAACCGTATATTATTCACCCAGTACAAGTAGCTGGTATTTTAGCTGAATTACAAATGGACCCTGAAACAGTTGCGGCTGGTTTTTTACATGATGTTGTCGAGGATACAGATTTTACGCGCGACGATTTAGTTCGTGAATTCGGCGAAGAGGTTGCAATGCTTGTTGATGGCGTGACAAAGCTGGGGAAAATTAAATATTTATCAAAAGAAGCGCAACAAGCAGAAAATCATCGTAAAATGTTTGTTGCTATGGCACAGGATATCCGTGTCATTTTAATTAAACTGGCTGACCGTTTACACAATATGCGGACGCTCAAGCATTTGCCTGCTGAAAAGCAACGCCGTATCTCTAAAGAAACGCTTGAAATTTTTGCGCCACTTGCGCATCGCCTTGGAATTTCGACAGTTAAATGGGAGCTAGAAGATACAGCTCTTCGTTATTTAAATCCACAGCAATATTACCGCATTGTTAGTCTGATGAAGAAAAAACGCGATGAACGTGAGGCCTATTTAGAAAATGTTATGGCTGAAATGAAATCACAGCTTACAGAGGTCGAAATCGATGCAGATATTTATGGTCGTCCAAAACATATCTACAGCATCTATCGCAAAATGGTGTTGCAAAAAAAACAATTTAATGAGATTTATGATTTATTAGCCATTCGTGTATTGGTCGATAGTATTAAAGATTGCTATGCTGTGCTAGGAATCGTGCATACGCTATGGAAGCCGATGCCTGGACGCTTTAAGGATTATATTGCAATGCCCAAGCAAAATCTTTATCAATCATTGCATACGACAGTAATTGGCCCTTATGGTGACCCATTAGAGGTGCAAATTCGTACAAAGGAAATGCATAAGATTGCCGAGTACGGGATTGCTGCACATTGGGCATATAAAGAAGGTAAAAAGATTGATACCGAAAAACAAAATGTTGATCAAAAATTAACATGGTTCCGTGAAATTTTAGAATTTCAAAATGAATCCTCAAATGCTGAGGAATTTATGGAATCTTTAAAATTTGATTTATTTTCTGATATGGTTTATGTATTCACACCTGAAGGAGATGTCATTGAATTACCAGCAGGTTCTGTACCTATCGACTTCGCATACCGTGTGCATTCAGAGGTCGGAAATCGTACAATTGGCGCGAAAATCAATGGTAAAATGGTACCGCTTGATACACCGTTAAAAACGGGAGACATTATTGAAATTTTAACCTCTAAGCAATCTTTTGGCCCAAGCCGTGATTGGCTTAAATTAGCGCAATCCTCACAGGCAAAAAATAAAATAAAACAGTTTTTCAAACGTCATCTTCGTGAAGAAAATATTCTCAAAGGCAAAGAGATGATTGAAAAGGAAATCCGTGCACAGGATTATGACATGAAGGAGACCATGTCTGCTGAAAATTTAAAGCGTGTTTGCGACAAATTTAATTACACAAATGAAGATGATTTATATGCAGCTGTTGGTGTGAATGGTATAACTGCACAGCAAGTTGTTAATCGACTAGCTGAAAAACGCCGCAAGGAACGTGAACAGGAAGAAGCACTCGAGAAAATCGAACAAAAAATGAAAAATCATGTTCCACAAAAACGCACAGAATCTGGTGTTATCGTAAAAGGTATTGACAATATGCTTATTCGACTTTCACGTTGTTGTACACCTGTGCCTGGTGATGATATTGTCGGCTTTATTACGAAAGGGAGAGGTGTTTCGGTACATCGTGCAGACTGTCCAAACATCCAAGTAGAGGATGAGCAGGAACGTTTGATAGAGGTTGAGTGGGAAAATGGGTTGACTCCTGAGAAAAAAGAATACCCAGTTGATATTGAAGTATCAGCCTTTGATCGACCTGGCATATTAAATGAAATTATGCAAATTGTTAGTGAAACGAAAACAAATATTTTAGCTGTCAGTGGTCGGGCTGATCGTGAAAAAATGGCGACTATTCATTTAACAATATCGATTTCAAATATTTCGCATTTGCATAAGGTTGTAGAGCGTATTAAACAAACACCAGATATTTATTCAGTGCAACGAGTGATTAATTAAAAGAGTTCTTGGTGGATTAACTTTCTTATTTATGGACAACGATAGAATTGAGGTTTTAAAGAATGAAAGTAGTTTTACAACGTAGTAAAGCGGCCACTGTTACGGTTGACGGGAAAGTAACTGGCGCTATTGATAATGGTTATGTCCTTTTGGTAGGAATAACACATGAGGATACACAAGAGAATGTTGACTATTTAGCCAAAAAAATAGCTAATCTTCGCCTTTGGGAAGATGCTGATGGAAAAATGAACCACTCTATTTTAGAGCATGGAGGGGCTATATTATCCGTCTCACAATTTACATTGTATGGGGATGCAAAAAAGGGGAATCGACCAAGTTTTACAAATGCAGCAAGACCAGAAGTTGCGGAGCCGTTATGGCAGGCTTTTAATGATGCCTTACGTTCATATGGTTTACAAGTGGAGACAGGTATATTTGGGGCAATGATGGACGTTGCACTTACAAATGATGGTCCCGTTACTATACTTCTTGAGTCAAAATAATGGTACATTTCCTATGATTCCTTCATACACTATAAAGTATGGTTAGTTTTGTAGGAAGGAAGTGTCTTAAAGATGACGAAGATGGGAAGCATATCAAATCCATATTTATACGAAACTCTTAACATGATGATTGGTCAGGCTATTGTAGTACAAACTGAGAAAAATATTCAGCAAGGTGAATTAGCTTCAGTATTACCTGACCATATCGTTGTAGAGATTAGTCGTACGCCTTTCTTCATTCGTATGGAGGAAATTGTGTGGGTTACCTTGGCAACAGTTAAAAAATAAGTAAGTAAGTGGAGGCCTTCAATTCACATTATGTGACTGGAGGTTTTTTTTATGATGTAGAGTCATTTTTACTATATAATTATCTAAAAGTTTTGTCATTTTGAAAGGGGAAGTTAAACAATGCAAAGGGTAGCTGTACTTGGTTCATTATTTTTCTGGAATAACATAAAACAACATTTTTCGGCATTTCCTCAAGTGCAATTTATTCATTTCCCTTACACAGTACCTGAGCAAAGTGTTGAATTGATTGATGAGGCAGCAACCCAGACAGACATTTTATTATTTGCTGGCTCGATTTCCTATCATTACTGCATAGATAAGATAAAAGCTAAAAAGATTCAAGCAACCTATATTTCGTTTGATGAATTAACATTGTCACTATCATTGCTATCCATACAACATAACCAGAAGGTAGAATTATCTAAACTATCAATTGATTTACCTAAAAAAGATATTCTAAATCAAGTTTTAATAGAGTCGGATATACAACCTCCAAAGCTACATGTAATAGATTACGCTTGGGTATATGATCAAAACGAAAAAATAAATCACTTCCAAATTGATGACTATATCATGTTCCATAAGGAGTTGTATAAAGCAGGGAAAACGGTGCTAGCACTTACAAGCTTACATGCTGTTTATGAAGCGTTACAACAAGCAAGAATCCCAGCAAGCTATATGGTTGAACGGAAACAGACATTTATCTCAACTGTAAATAAAGCCCTTAATGCTTATAAAAACACCCTATTAATTTCATCACAAATTGCTGTTGTATCAATTCGCAGCAGAGAGAATTCTACTATTTCTAATCAACAATTGTGGATGGAGAATTTAGAAAAAGTATCTAAAATGTTTCACGCAAGGATAGCTCAATCCCTTCAAGAGCCCTACTTAATTTTTTCTACAAGAGGCGTAATTGAAACAATTGATAGAGTCTACTTAACATCATTAATGAGACAGTTTGAAATGCAATTTGAAACAACTTTTCATATTGGAATAGGATTTGGATATTCATTACATGAGGCTGAGAAACACTCCTCCCAAGCATTGTTTTTTACAACAAAATTTGACGAGCATTCCACTGTTTTGTGCCTTGTTGATGAAGAAAGCCGACTTCATGGACCATTATTTGAAAATAATAAAAAAATCGCATTATCGAATAATAATCAGCAGATATTAAAGGTTGCTGAAAAATTAAAAATGAGTGCTAAAAATTTAAATTTAATTAGGCAATTTATTAAGTTAAATAAAAATCGACCTTTTTCTGCAACAGAATTAGCAACGTATTTAAATCTTTCTCGTCGATCGGCAGAACGAATGATTAATCGATTAATGGAGCAAAATTATCTCGAATTATCAGGTGAAGAGCATCCATATCATCAGGGGCGTCCACGAAAGCTATATAAAGCAACAAATCTATTAGAGATATGAAATGATAGAAAATTAATACTTTACAATAAATTTGAACTATTGTATATTTATTTTCAATTAAACGACATATAGCGACAAATTTTTTAGGGAGGAGTATCCATGGAATAGAAAAAACGCTAATGTCTGAATTATTGAAGATAAGTGGGTGGGATATATGGAAAATGAACAAATGGCTAAAAAGAAAAGCTGGCTAAAGGTACCTCATACATATACGATCATTTTTGCTATTATTTTTCTTGCAGGTATTTTAAGCTATATTATTCCAGCAGGGGAATTTGACCGTGTAGAGGACAAGGAAGGTCGAATGCTGGTTGTAGATGGAAGCTACCATCATATTGAGAGTGAACCTGTATCATTTTTTGAAATGTTTACAGCTATTCCAATGGGGCTAGAAAAGGGAGCACAGATTATATTTTATATTTTTCTAGTAAGTGGTGTGTTTGGAATTATTCGTGCTACTGGTGCGATAGAAGCAGGTGTTTATAAGGGTGTAAAAGCATTAGAGGGCAGGGAGAAACTACTTATTCCATTATCGATGATTTTATTCTCTGTTGGTGGTTTCACGATGGGGATGGCAGAAGAAACAATTATTTTTGTGCCAATCGGGGTAGCGATAGCTCGGGCAATGGGGTTTGATGCAGTAACAGGAACAGCTATGATTACGCTTGGTGCTGCTAGTGGTTTTTTTGGAGGAATGCTCAATCCATTTACAGTAGGGGTTGCACAATCTTTAGCTGATGTCCCTTTATTTTCAGGGATTGGCTTCCGTGCAGTTGTATATGTGTTTGTATTAGGCTTTGCGATTTTCTATGTATCGCGCTATGCCTTTAAAGTCAAAAAGAATCCCCAGGCAAGTGTTATCTATGATATTGAACAGAAGGCAAAATCAAATCTTTCTACAATTGCTATGCCAACCTTAACAGGAAAGCATAAACTAGTGTTCATTGCGATGGCTTGTGGAATAGGTTTTAATATTTATGGGGTCTTTAACTGGGGCTGGTTTTTAACTCAATTAACGGCATCCTTTTTAATTATGGGCTTAATTGCAGGGCTTTTAGGGGGATTAAAGCCTGGAACGATTTTTGATTCCTTTATTGATGGGGCTAAGGCTGTTACCTTTGGTGCGCTTATAGTTGGTTTTGCACGTGCCATTACAGTTGTACTTGAGCAAGGGAAAATTATTGATACAATTGTTTATGCTGCATCGGAAACGATTGGTCATTTGCCACATTCTATTAGTGCAATCGGAATGTTATTTATTCAAGCTCTCTTAAACCTGTTTATTTCATCAGGTAGTGGTCAAGCTGCAGCAACAATGCCAATAATGATTCCAATTACAGATTTACTAGGTTTAGAGCGCCAAGTTGCTGTTTTAGCATTCCAATATGGGGATTCATTAACAAACTCAATTATTCCTACTTCATCGGCCTTGATGGCATATTTGGCTGTTGCAGGTATTCCGTATGAAAAATGGATAAAATTTATTTGGAAGATGATTCTTGGCTGGGCTGTTATTGCCTGTATTGCATTAATTGCGGCTGTCGCTTTAGGAATCTCTTAAAAGAAAAGGCTGTGCAGAAAAGTAGATTGTTATCTTCTATCTGCACAGCTTTTTGATGTTAATTGCCTTCATTAAAATAATTTAAGATGCCTTGATAAATCCCAAGACTTGCTTGTTCTCTGAATTTTGCTGTTGTCACGACACGTTCCTCACTAGCATTACTTAAGAAGCCTAATTCAAGAAGGACAGCCTTTTGCCGATTTTCTCGTAGTACTAAAAAATTCCCTTGCTGAGCTCCACGATCTCTTAAATCTATTTTGCTGGACAGCCCATTATGAATGGCCTCTGCAAGACCCTTTTGGTTACTGTTCAAATAGTATGATGTAAAGCCATTAATGGAGCTATCGCCCGTTGCATCGTAATGAATACTAATAAAAGCATCTGCCTCATGCTGATGGCCTATAGAGACACGTTTTCGGAGTGCTACATATTCATCCGATTCTCTAGTCATCACAACATTGGCACCAGCAGCCCTTAACTTAGAAGCAAGCAGAGAAGCAGTTTTTAATGTGATATCCTTCTCATCCGTTCCTCGTTGTCCCGTGGTACCATGATCATTACCACCATGTCCAGCATCGACCACAATTGTAAGCCCATTTAACGTTCCTTTTTTACGAGGCTCAGAGGTATTCTCTTTAGTCGTCACAGCTTTGTTGGAGGTAGTAGTCACGACCCAATTCGCTACAAATGCTGTTTTGTCACCTAATTGTATTTCATAAAAATCATCTTTCGCACCCACAATAGGGTAGCTTTGGCCGGCATCAACACGTTCTACGACCTCAGCTGTTGTAGTAGCATCTGTCCGTAAGTTTGTCCCATTATAGATAATTGTCACAGATTCCAGCTCTGTAGATGAGGAAGATGTGGATTTAGTTTTTTCTACATTTGAAAATGTTCCATAAAAACTATAGACCCAGCCAGATATTTTCTTATTGTACTGAATTTGTACCCAATTGTGTTCTTGGGCTAAAACTTTAAAGGCTTGTCCCTTTTTAACAGAACCTACTTTTTTGGCATTTAAATCTGGTTTTTTTCGAACATTCAGTGTATCCACTAACACCGTAAATGTTGTATCCTTGTTCACCTTTTTTGTAGATACTTCAATGACTGGTTTATCAGAATCAGCTTTTTTTTCAGGTATATTATTAATGGTTACATAATCGGTCGAAACCCAGCCAACTAGCCCGTTCCAATCGATTTTCGCCCATTCGCCACTTTCTTCAATCAGATTCGCTTGGTTCCCTGTTGATAGTTGCCCAAGAACCGCCGAAGAAATATCGGGTTCAGTGCGAATATTAAGACGATCAACCTGTGAAATGATAGTTTTATCAATGGTTTGTTTAGCATTTATAGGTGCAGTCAGCCATGATGCTACCCAACCTTCGTCATTGCCTGCTTTTACTTGAATCCAGTCTCCTTCTCGAGCAATAGAAGTTAAAGAATCACCTTCTTCTAACGTCGTAATAATGGGGTAGGACAGTCCTGGTCCCTCACGTAAATGAAGAATCGACCCCGTCACTTTTAAATCACTGGTGTCAGCAAACGCCCTTTGACCATTAATTTTACTTGGAATGGCAATCGTTAATATTAGCACGAAGATAATCATGATATGTAAAAGTTTTGTTCTCATCAGATTCCTCCTATTCCTTGTGCTATTTTACCATGCTTTAGTAATAGAATTCGTGGGAAAATGGTAATGGAATTTATTGTTTTCATAACTGTTTCGTGAAAAATACAAAAACAGTTGACATTGTCATTCGTTGTGACTAACATAAAGGGTAATCAAAAATTGATTTACTGCTTATGACCAAGCAAGTAGCGTGTACCTCTATTGGAAAAGAGAGGGAAAGACCTAGGCTGCAATCTTTCCTACAAAAATGTATAACGTGAACAACACTTGAGAGGCTTTTTTCTGAAAAGTAATGCTTAGTAGGAAAAAACGGAATCGGCCGTTATCCGATTATGAGGAGGACGCTCGTTATTAAGCGCGTCAACTAGGGTGGAACCGCGGAAGCTTCTATAGCTCTCGTCCCTTGCAATATGCAAGGTGGCGAGAGCTTTTTTATTTCTAAAAAGATGTGGAGCTCGCACAATCCAGAGGAAAAACCGGTTAGGTTAACAAGCAGACACTCAAAATTTTCATAAGCAATAATAGAGGAGGTAATTACATGAGTTTTAAAGTACCACGTGGGACGCAGGATATATTGCCGGGTCAATCAGAAAAATGGCAAAAAGTCGAGGCGATTATTCGAGATATTTGTCATGTTTATCGGTACAACGAAATCCGTACACCTATTTTTGAGCAAACAGATTTATTTGCACGTGGTGTTGGTGAAACAACAGATGTTGTGCAAAAAGAAATGTATACCTTTGAGGATCGTGGAGGGCGATCATTGACGCTTCGTCCTGAAAATACAGCTGGTGTAGTCCGTGCTTATGTTGAGCATAAAATGTTCGGTGCCCCAGACCAGCCAGTTAAGTTATCCTATTTAGGTCCAATGTTCCGTTATGAGCGTCAACAAGCTGGACGTTATCGTCAATTTGTACAATTTGGCGTGGAGGCAATTGGTTCAGCTGATCCAGCAATTGATGCTGAAGTGATTGCACTAGCTATGGATGTCTATGAATCAGCAGGCTTAAAGGATTTAAAATTAGTCATCAACTCACTTGGAGATAAGGTTACACGTGATACACATCGTACGGCATTGCTCCAGCATTTTGAACCACATATTCATGAATTTTGTACAGATTGTCAAAATCGACTACAAAAAAACCCATTGCGCATCCTAGATTGTAAGGTAGACCGCGAGCATCCTTTAATGAAATCAGCACCAGCATTAACGGATTTCCTAACGGAGGAATCAGCAGCTTATTTCGCTCAAGTTAAAACGTATTTGGATATTCTAGGTATTTCATATGAGATTGATCCAAACCTTGTAAGAGGTCTTGATTATTACAACCATACGACATTTGAAATTATGTCAACAGCTTCTGGCTTTGGTGCCATTACGACTCTTTGTGGTGGAGGGCGCTACAATGGGCTTGTGGAAGAAATTGGTGGACCGGATGTACCGGGAATCGGTTTTGCATTAAGTATTGAGCGTCTTTTACTAGCTCTTGAAGCTGAGGGAGTTGAATTAGACACAGCATCAGGTCTTGATGTCTATATGATTGCTATGGGTGATGAAGCAAAGCTAAAGGCAGTTGAATTAACAAGTACCTTCCGTGCGAAGGGCATTGCTACAGAGATGGATTATTTGGATCGCAAAATGAAGGCACAAATGAAATCCGCAGATCGTTTAGGCGCTAAGTATACAATTGTTTTAGGTGACACAGAGCTGGAGGAGCAAGCTGCAACTATTAAGCATATGCAGTCAGGCGAACAACAAAAAGTTGAATTTTCAGCATTAGTGAATTACCTATTACAGCAATCATAATTCAGCTATTAAAAATAAACCGTCCATCACTGGGACAGTCAAAAGGCATTATTTCACCGTTTATAGGAATGAATGCTACATAAATAAAAATTATTTGGAGGAACTAAATAAATGGCTACAAGAACACATGCTAGTAACGAATTATCAGAACTGTTACAAGGCGAAAAAGTTGTATTAAAAGGTTGGGTACAACGCCGCCGTGACCTAGGTGGTTTAATTTTTATTGATTTACGTGATCGTACAGGCATCACACAGGTTGTTTTTAGTCCTGATGTTGCTGAGGCACATGCTTTAGCAGATAAAGTACGTAGTGAATATGTCATTGAAGTGGAAGGGACAGTTATTCTTCGAGCAGAAGATCAAATTAACCCAAATGTGCCAAATGGAAAAATTGAGGTAGAGGCATCGAAATTAACTGTTATTAATACAGCAAAAACACCTCCATTCCAAATTGAGGACCGCACAGATGTTTCAGAAGATTTACGTTTAAAATACCGTTATTTAGATCTTCGTCGTCCAGTTATGTATGATACATTCAAGCTACGTTCAGATGTTACACGTACAATTCGCAATTTCTTACAAAACGAAGACTTCCTAGAGGTGGAGACACCAATTTTAACGAAATCTTCTCCAGAGGGAGCTCGCGATTATTTAGTACCATCACGTGTCCATGAAGGTGAATTTTATGCATTACCACAATCACCACAGCTATTTAAGCAATTATTAATGGTGGCAGGCTTTGAGAAATACTTCCAAATCGCACGCTGCTTCCGTGATGAAGACCTACGTGCAGACCGTCAGCCAGAATTTACACAGGTCGATATTGAAACAAGCTTTTTAACACAAGAAGAAGTTTTAGAAATGAATGAACGCTTAATCCAAGCTGTTATGAAGGAAGTTAAAGGGATTGATATACCTGCTCCATTCCAACGCATGAAATATCAAGAGGCAATGGACCGTTACGGCTCAGACAAGCCTGACGTGCGCTTTGGCTTAGAGCTTGTTGCTTTAAATGATATTTTTGATGGCTGTAGTTTTAAAGTATTCGCTGATACAGTAGCACAAGGAAAACAAGTAAAAAGTATTAATATTAAAGGTGCTGCAGATAGATACTCCCGTAAAGATATGGATGAATTAACAAAATTCGTCGGTATTTATGGAGCGAAAGGTCTTGCTTGGTTAAAGGTAACAGAGGAAGGCTTAAATGGTCCGATTGCGAAATTCTTTGACGAGGCATTAGCAAGTGCATTAATGGAGCGTATGAAAGCAGAGGTTGGGGATATTCTAGTGTTTGTTGCGGATCAAGCATCTGTTGTAGCAGCTTCTCTTGGTGCACTTCGTACGAAATTAGGCCATGACTTAGACTTAATTGATGAATCACAATTTGCTTTCCTATGGATTACAGATTGGCCGCTATTAGAATACTCTGAGGAAGACGGTCGCTATAAAGCAGCACATCATCCGTTTACACGTCCTTTTGATGAAGATATTCCGTTAATGGAAACGGATCCTTCTGCTGTCCGTGCACAAGCATACGATATTGTACTAAACGGCTATGAACTCGGTGGAGGCTCACTACGTATTTATGAACGCGAGCTACAGGAAAAAATGTTTGCATTACTTGGTTTCTCAGAAGAGGAAGCAAAAGCACAATTTGGCTATCTATTAGAAGCATTTGAATACGGTGTACCACCACATGCAGGTCTAGCATTTGGTCTTGACCGCTTTGTTATGCTACTAGCAGGCCGCAACAATCTACGTGATACAATTGCCTTCCCGAAAACAGCAAGTGCTAGCTGCTTATTAACTAATGCACCAAGTGCTGTTTCTACGGAGCAATTGGATGAGTTAAATTTAGCAATTAAAGCATTTAAAAGATAATTAGTACTTCTAAATACCTGGATTCTCTAGCAAAAAATGTTGGGAATCTAGGTATTTTTTGTGTTTTCGCATTTTTTAACGAAAAATAGTTTGAATTATCTGAAATATGGTGTTATGATAACTGTAATACGAATCCTGATGTGTTTGTTTATCTGCTGATTCTACTTAACAGTTTTGACCGAACATTATAGAATTGGGAGCCTTCATTTTGTAGTCGCAAACATGCCCTAACAAGGAGCGGGACGTTTAAAACTGCAAAGCGGGCACCCCCCTGCGACTTGCGGGTTCAAAACGAATGTTTCTTGGCATTGCTGCACAATCGGGATTCGTCCATACAAAGTGAAACAAAAGGAGCGTGTATTGCTCTTTTTTTTATTGCCCCAAAACAATAATTTCATCGATAGGCTAGTGAATAATTAAAATTTGAAGAAAAATTTAGAAAATATGAAAAAATTACTTTTTATTTTTGTGAAAGCGTCATATAATTGGTATAGACAACTATACCAAATAAATATTGGTAGCTTGTTTGATTCAGCAATACTCCTTCATAGGGGAATAAAGGGGGTGACTCATTGAAGGGGACATTATTAATTTCAAATGTTACGATAGTTCATCACGATAAGCTACCGTATAAGGGCGACTTGCTGATTAACAACGGTAAAATCAAAAAAATAAGTCACGCATTATCCGACCGTGCTGAGCATTATATTGATGGCAAAGATAAAAATTGGTTCTTGCTTCCTGGCTATATAGATATGCATATTCATGGTTCTGCTGGTCACGATACGATGGATGCCACCCCATCTGCCTTACATCAGATAGCCCGTTCTTTAGTAAAAGAGGGAGTAACAGGCTTTCTTGCTACTACAATGACACAATCAATAGAAGCAATTGAAAGCGCTTTAGCCAATATTGCACTTTTTGAAAATAGTGAAGATGAAGCATGCTTACTAGGAGTTCATGTAGAGGGACCATATGTTTCAAAAAAAAGGGCAGGTGCACAGCCAGTTGAATACATTATATTACCCTCCATCGAACAATTTGCAGCATGGCAAAAAATAAGTAACCAACGTATCAAACAAATTACGATTGCCCCTGAGGTAGAAGGAGGCTTTGCCTTTCTTGAATCATTAAGGGGCTCACAGATAATTCCCTCTATAGGGCATTCTGATGCAACCATTGAGGATGTGGAGAGGGCAGTTGAACTGGGTGTAAGCCAGGCTACACATTTATATAATCAAATGCGTCCTTTTCATCACCGTAATCCGGGTGTCGTTGGAGGAGTGTTAGTAGAGGATGCGGTGAAGGTCGAGATCATTGCTGATTTTGTGCATAGTCATCCTCAGGCTATCAAACTAGCGTATCGGTCAAAGGGAGCTAAAGGAATAATTTTAATTACCGATGCGATGCGGGCGAAAGGCTTACAGTACGGTGATTTTGATTTAGGGGGTCAAACTGTTCATGTTTCCAAGGCTGGGGCACATTTGTCTAATGGAGCTTTAGCTGGCAGCGTGTTAACGATGGAACAAGCAGTAAAAAATATGAAAGCAATCACAAATTGCTCATGGCAGGAAATTGTTGCAATGTCCTCTACAAATGCTGCTGAGCAATTAAAGCTTACAACTAAGGGACGTATCATGGAAGGCTTTGATGCAGATTTTGTATTACTTGATGAAAAATTAAATGTGCAAAAAACTATTTGTCAGGGTAAAGTTGTATTTGAGAAATGAAAGTAAAGAGGCGATAAGGATGGTGCAAGACTTGTTAGATAAAAATTCTCATATACCTATCTATATACAAATAGAAGAGATTATTAAACAACGCATTTATTTAGAAGAATACAAGATTGGAGAAAACATTCCTTCTGAACGTGAGCTTTCAACGCAATTTGATGTCAGTAGAATGACTGTTCGTCAATCTATTACAAACTTAGTGAATAGTGGCTTACTGTACCGAGAAAAAGGAAGAGGCACCTATGTAGCTAATCCAAAATTGGAGCAACCATTAAAGGGATTAACGAGTTTCACTGAGGACATGAGAGCTAGAGGGATGGAACCTAGCAGTAGAGTTCTTCGATTTGAAAAAATTGTACCCCCAGTTGATGTGGCAAGAGATTTAATGTTAGGGGCTGGGGAAGAGGTATTTTTTGTAGTACGAATTCGTAACGCGGATTCTAAGCCAATGGCAATTGAAAGAACATATATTCCTGTAAAAGTGTATCCAGAGCTAGATGAAAAGAAAATTATGGGGTCATTGTATGCCTTGATTGAAGCAAAGTTCCATCAAAAAATTGGCAATGCCATTCAACAAATGGAGGCAGCTATTGTTACAAAAGAAGATAGTAAATTTTTGCAAATTAATCATACAGCACCTGTCTTAATTATTAAACGTACAAGTTATTTATCTGATGGCGTTCCGTTTGAGCTTGTGCGTAGTACTTATCGAGCTGATCGTTACAAATTCATTAGTGAAATTAAAAGGTGATTCTATGTATGCATACTTTCTAGAAATACAAAAGCTAATGCAAACCGTGCAAGAGCAAGAACATGCTCAAATTGCTGAAGCTGCACAGTTAATTGTGGAACAGCTTCAACTTGGTGGTATTGTGCAATTATTTGGCTGTGGTCATTCTCAACTTTTAGCGCAGGATGCATTTTATCGTGCGGGGGGGCTTGTGCCTGTACGCCCAATCATTATTGAACCTTTAACATTACATGCAGGTGCATTAACATCATCTAAAAATGAAAAGGACCCGACGATTATTGAGCAATATAAGGAGCAATTTGACTTTCATGAAAATGATGTATGTATCGTTATCTCAACTTCTGGTCGAAATCCTGCCCCAATAGATGCAGCTCTTCTAGCGAAACAATCAGGGGTAGTCGTTATATCACTACAGTCTCTTAACTATTATAATCAGCCATCGCGCCATCCAAGTGGAAAACGTTTAGAGGAAATCGTGGATATAATGATCAATACGCATACACCAATAGGCGATGGTGTTCTAAGCTACAATAAAATACAGTTTGCACCCGCTTCCACAGTGATTGGGTCATTTATTTTAAATGCATTATTTGGTGAAGTGATTAAGAATATGGCAAGCGAAGGTTGTGTTTTACCAGTTTTTGAAAGCAATAATGTTGAATCCAATCGGTCTCATAATGAGGCTTTGATGGCTAATTATCAACATCGGATTAATTTTAATTGAAAAAACGGAGGGGATATCGATGAAAAAGATGTATAAAATAACAGCGCCAGAGGGACTACATGCTAGACCTGCAGCATTACTTGTAACTGCTGTTACACCATTTGAATGTGATGTTGCCTTAACATATAAGGAAAAGTCCGTAAATTTAAAATCAATTATGGGTGTTATGGCTCAGGGAGTTACTCCGGGAAGCATTGTGGAAATTTCAGCAGAGGGTCCTGATGCAGAGAAGCTTTTTCAAACCGTGACAGAAGTACTCATTTCTAAAGGAATTGGTGAGGAATGTTAGAAATACAGGGAATAGCAGTGTCTGATGGCATCAGCTTTGCAAAGGCATATTGTTTAAAGGACCCAGATTTATCGTTTGAAAAAGTAACTGTTTTGGATGTACAAGAAGAACTAGAAAGATTCAAGACTGCTAGGGGCAAAGCAAAAAAGGAGCTTCAAGAGATTTACGAAATTGCTCAGGTCAAATTTGGTGCAGACAAGGCAGCGATTTTTGCCGCACATTTATTAGTGTTAGAAGACCCAGAAATGATTGCAGCAACTGAGTCGAAAATTGTATCAGGGATGAATGCTGAGTATGCCTTAGATGAAGTAGCGAATATGTATATCGAGATGTTTGAGAGGATCGACAATATTTATATGCAGGAGCGAGTAGCAGATATCAGAGATGTCTCTAAACGAGTTTTAGGGCATTTGCTAGGCATTGAAATGGTAGATATGAATCGTTTAACCTCTGATGTTGTCATTGTTGCACCGGATTTAACACCCTCTATGACAGCGATGCTAAATACGAAGTATGTAAAGGGGTTTATTACGGATATTGGTGGTAAAACGTCTCATTCTGCTATACTGGCACGAACATTAGAGATTCCGGCAGTAGTAGGTACTAAAAACGCTACACAAGTCATTCAACAAGGGACTCCGATTATTTTAGATGGTACAAATGGCAAAATTATTGTGAACCCTACCTCAGAAGTATTAAGTGTTTACAAGCAACAACATAAACAGCACATAGCCGCGTATGAAGAGCTTCTCCAGTACCGTTCAATGGCAAGCTTTAGCGCTGATGGATGCACTATAGAAATAGCCGGTAATATTGGTAAACCAGAGGACGTAGATATGGTTCTAAATGCTGGTGGTGATGGTGTAGGTCTTTTTCGAACGGAATTTTTATATATGGAACGTCAGGAGCTACCTTCTGAGGAGGAACAGTTTCAAGCCTATAAAAGTGTACTTGAGAAAATGCAAGGAAAGCCAACAATTGTTCGGACCTTAGATATCGGCGGTGATAAGCATCTACCTTATTTAAAACTATCAGCAGAAATGAACCCTTTTCTAGGCTATCGAGCAATTCGAATTAGCTTAACACAGCACGATATTTTTCGTGAACAGCTTCGAGCCTTATTAAGGGCAGGTGCCTATGGTCATTTAAAGATAATGTTCCCAATGATTGCAACTTTGGATGAATTTCTAAGTGCAAAGGCCATTCTTCTTGAGGAACAGCAATATTTAAAAAATAATGGCTATTTAGTAGCTGAAAATATAGAGATCGGCATAATGATTGAAATCCCATCAGCAGCTATTATTGCGGACATTTTTGCTAAGGAAGTAGATTTTTTTTCAATTGGTACAAATGATTTAATTCAATACACATTAGCGGCAGATCGCATGAATGAAAATGTATCTTATTTATACCAGCCATACCATCCAGCCGTTTTAAGATTAATAAAAAATGTTATTGTTGCAGCCCATCAGCAAGGTAAATGGGTAGGTATGTGTGGAGAAATGGCGGCAGATGAAATAGCCATACCAATTTTACTAGGATTGGGGTTAAATGAATTCTCGATGAGTGCCTCCTCTATTCTAAAAACGAGAGCGCATATTGCTAAGCTTTCAAAGCAGCAATCAATGCTACATATTGAGCGCATTTTACTACTCTCTACAGCAGATGAAGTGAAGGAGTATGTAAAAACGCACTTAATAAGTTTGTGAATTTCAAGAATATTCAGTATTGAATAGGGGTGATTTGTTTTATGGATATAAAGATGATTCCACCAGTGGATTATTGTCAGGTACATCAACTAAGAGATTATTGTTTTCCTAATAAATATATAGGAGCACGCCGTGAGGATTTTCAATACTGGATTGAGCATAGCATAACGCTCGGGGCTTATGATGCACAGAAGGTAGTTGGTCAGCTACTAATATTACCTCTTAATATAACTGTACATGGTAAGAGTTATGCTATGGGCGGAATTGGCTTTGTAGCCACCTATCCAGAATATCGGCAGCAGGGAATTATTAAAAAGCTAATGACAGCAGCATTATTGAAAATGAGGGAAAACGGGCAATCCGTATCTGTCTTAGCCCCTTTTTCTGTTTCCTTTTATCGTTATTTTGGCTGGGAGCTATTTTTTGAAAAACTACATTACTCCATTCCGCAAATGCTATTTCCTAATTTCGGAAAACAATTAGATGTTATTAAGCGCATGAGCTTTGAATGCCAAGATAATGGCCTTTATCGTGACATTAAGGATTTTCATAATGCACAGGCACTTACTCGTAATGGAGGTATGCTACGAAATAATGCGTGGTGGCAAAGGATAGAGAGAAGGATGCCAGACAGTCATTTGGCGGCCTACTATAATTCTGATAATGTAGCAGGCTATATTCGTTATATGATACACAATGAAATATTTGAAATTCATGATTTTATAGCAGAGAATTTACTAGCAGAACAAGCAATTTGGCGCTTTGTCACATCACATGCTACAAGTGTTACTAGCATTAAGGGAATTACCTCTAGCGACCATCACTTTGGCTTTCATTTTAAAGAACCACAGTTTAAAAGAGAGGTTGTTCAAGATGTCATGATTCGAATAGTGGATGTTCTCTCTTTTATGCAGCAATATTCATGGCAGGAAATGCAAGAGCCCTTGTATGTACGTATAGAAGATTCCTTTTGTGCATGGAATGAGCATATCTTTAAAATAAATAAAGATGGAAATGTTTCAATTGTAGAGACTAATTCAATCCCTGCGATGCATATGTTAGCATTACCAATCAATCTTTTTTCTGCTATGATGATAGGCTACCTTTCCGTAAGCGAAGCAGTTGAATATGCCCATAAACAGCCAACAAAAGAGCTTGTTGAGCGATGGCAGCTTGCAATACCTACTGAGAAACCCGCCTTTTACGAGTATTTTTAATGGGTTATACAGATGAATTATAAAATTTTTTTTAAACTTTTTTCTGGACTATACCAGTTTGGTGAATCCTTTTATTCGCCTGAAAGAAGGTTATAGCCCAATTTTTGAAACAATTTTCTAACGAGGGAAATAGTGTAAAAAGTATATTGTGGTATATACCAATTGGTGCTATTCTCAACTTAAGTAAGCGATTTCAAAGCTGGAAAACAACAAATTTTCGCTAGTTAAAAAGACCATATTAATAATTAAAAGGAGTGTTGAAAATGAAAAATATTATGCTTGTATGTGTAGCAGGAATGAGTACTAGTTTACTAGTGTCAAAGATGCAAAAAGCGGCACAGGATCAAAATATGGAGGCAGATATTTATGCAATTGCTGAGGGGGAGGTTGAAAAAGTAATAGCTACGAAAATGCCTGACGTGCTTTTACTAGGCCCCCAAGTTCGGTACTTAAAGGGATCATTTGAAAAAAAATTTAAGGATATGAATTTTCCAATTGATGTTATTAATATGGCTGATTACGGCATGATGAATGGTGAAAATGTCTTGAAGCAGGCATTAACGCTAATTGGTTAAGGGGGCGGCAAAGTCGATGGAAGAAACTGCATTAATGGCATCCATAATGGGCTTGATTGTGCATAGTGGCAATACAAAGAGTGAGTGCATGGAAGCCATTCAGCTAGCAAAAAAGGGGCATATTGTTGAAGCAAAAGACAAAATAAAGCTTGCTAATGATGCTTTAATTGAAGCACATCATTCTCAAACGGCTTTATTGTCACAAGAGGCGAGGGGCGAAAAAGTAGAAGTTTCCATGCTGCTAATCCATGCGCAGGATCATTTAATGAATGCTATAACATTTCGTGATTTAGCTGTGGAAATGATTGAGTTATATGAACGAATCAAAGGGGAGTAGCATCAAATTTTGATGTCCAAATAAAAAATAAAGGGAGTGTGTGAAATGTTCCGTTTTTTAGAAGAAAAATTTGTGCCAGTTGCTGCTAGAGTAGGGAATCAACGTCATTTAGTTGCCATTCGTGATGGGTTTATTACAATCATGCCATTGACAATTGTTGGATCATTTGCTGTGCTTATTAATACTTTTCCTATTGAGCTATATCAAAATGCACTCGATTCCATTTGGAAGCACGAAACCTGGACTCAGTTTGGCGGCAACATCTGGGGTGCGACATTTGGAATAATCTCACTATTATTAGCATTTGTCGTAGCATACCACCTAACAAAAAGTTATGACAAAGATGCGTTATCTGGTGGTGTGATAGGGCTTGCTAGTTACATGACCTTTGGGACATTTGGGGAGGGCGGCTTAACAGGGCTAACGACAGGTACTGGAGGCATATTTGTAGCCCTCATTACAGCCTTAATTTCTGCTGAATTATTCTCACGTTTATCGGGCAATCCAAAGCTTTTAATAAAAATGCCTGCGGGAGTACCGCCAGCAGTTTCAAAGTCGTTTGCCGCGTTACTACCAGCAATTATTATAATTGGTTTAATAGCATTAGTACGTACAATTATTTCTGCTGGCTTTGATATTCCAGATATTATTGGTACATTTTATTCAACCGTTCAAGAGCCATTTATGGGCTTAACAAATACATGGGTAGCAGGTCTTATTTTAGCGTTTATTCCAACATTTTTATGGTCATTTGGTATTCATGGGGCAAATATTATTGAACCATTTATGCAATCGATTAATCTACAAGCAATTGATGCCAATGTTGCAGCAATCTCAGCAGGTAAAGTAGCACCGTATATTATTAACAAACCATTCTTTGATGCTTTTATCAATATGGGTGGTTCAGGTACTACAATTGCCTTAATCATTGCTATTTTCATCATTGCGCGGAAGAACAAACAGTATAACACGGTCGGTAAGCTCTCGGCAGCACCAGGATTGTTTAACATTAATGAGCCATTGCTATTCGGTTTACCAATTGTTTTAAATCCAATTCTATTTGTGCCGTTTATTTTAACGCCTATGATCAATGTCACAATTGCCTTCTTTGCAACTAAATGGGGGTTAGTACCAGCAGCGACAATAGCTGCACCATGGACGACACCTCCTATTATTAATGGTTTTTTAGTAACACAATCATGGCGCGGTGCAGTGCTTAGTATTGTTCTAATTGCTGTTGCTATCTGTATCTATTTACCATTCTTATCGATGGCAAATCGTATGGCAAAACAAAATGAGCAACGAGCTGCTGAAGCGGAGGCTCAAAGTAAACAGTCTGTTACACAATCAAATAGTCAAAAAGTAGAAGTGTAATGGCTGATTAACGGAGGTATTTGAATTGAGAAGATTAGGTATTTCACTCTATCCCCAGCATAGTACACTAGATCAAATGAAGCATTATGTCCAGCTAGCCCATAACAATGGCTTTGATCGTATATTTACCTGTCTAATGTCGTTAAATAACAATGAGGAGCGGCAAAAATTACAGCAAATCAATAAATTTGCGCAGCGACTTGGGTTTGATATCTCGGCTGATGTTGCACCAGCAGTCTTCGAAGACCTAGGCTTACCCTTTAAAGATATCGGCTATTTTAAAGAACATTATCATTTAGCGGCTTTGCGCTTAGATATGGGGTTTTCTGGTCAGGAAGAAGCTTTTATGTCACTTGATGCAAGTAATATAAAAGTAGAATTAAATATTAGTAATGGTACTAAGTATGTAGAAAATATATTATCCTACCAACCTAATAAAGATAATATTATAGGCTGTCACAATTTTTATCCAAGGCGTTTTACTGGTCTTTCTCGTCAGCACTTTTTAACTACCTCTAAGCTGTTCAAAACGAATCATATTCGCACAGCTGCCATGATTTCATCGCAGCATGCCAAATATGGACCTTGGGAGCAAACCGAGCATGGCTTGCCAACATTAGAAGAGCATCGTTATCTACCAATTACTGTGCAAGCTAAGGATTTATGGCATACAGGATTAATCGATGATTGTATTATTGGAAATATGTATGCCTCTGAAGAAGAGCTCCATGCTTTAGGTCAATTAAATCGTCAAAAACTTGAGCTTAAAATTGTACCCTCTGCTGAAACATCTGTTTTAGAAGAAGCGATTCTATTTAAGGAGCCTCATTTTAACCGTGGGGACGTTTCAGAATATATGATTCGAAGTACACAGTCACGCGTTAAATATAAAAATGGTGACTTCCCTGCACATGATACAAATCCATTAAAACAGGGCGATGTGACCATTGATAATAATCTGGATATTCGTTATAAGGGCGAACTGCAAATTGTGTTGAAGGAAATGCCCAATGCTGGCTCAACCAATATAGTAGCTAGAGTCGTTGAGGAAGAACAATTTTTACTAGCATCTATTCAGCCATGGGAATCATTTGGCTTTACGAGATGATAGTGCGAATAGAGAAAGGGGTTGAGAAATCAATCCTTTTTTCTTTATGGGGAAAGAGGTGAAAATGATGTATGTTTTAGCGATAGATGGTGGAGGCACAAAAACATCTGCGGTCCTTTGTGATGGACATGGAAATATTTATGCTAAAGTAGTGACAACTCGTAGTAATCCGACAGCAATGAATCTTCATTATTTTGAGTCAACAATTCATACGATCATGCAAAACTTACAGCGACAGAACTCTCAAGTATTTTCAGCTATACATAGTTGTTATGCTGGTATGGCTGGGGTGAAGGAGCTTCAGGCAGAGAGAACTGTAGAAGAAATAGTACGACAATATGTTCCAAGCAAAGCAATTATCTCCGTCGAAAATGATGCAATAATTGCCCTTTATTCGGGAACACTTGGTCAGGCAGGTATTGTACAAATAGCAGGAACTGGTGCCATAACAATGGGCTATGATCAACAGCAAATTTTTCATCGTGTAGGAGGCTGGGGGTATCTGTTTGATGATGAGGGCAGTGGATATGATTTGGGGGCACAAGCGTTGAAAGCAATTTTTCAAGGCTATGATGGCAGAGGAAGAGCAACAGCTTTAACAGATGCGATACTAAATTATTTTGCTGTAGCTAATGTACCACAATTAATAGAATGTATTTATGGAGAAGATCATCCACGTACAGTTGTTGCTCCTTTGAGCAAATATGTTACTGCGATGGCTGATCAGGGTGATGAGGTTGCCAATAAAATTTTAGAGGATGCTTGTCAAAAACACTATAGAGCAATTAAAGCTTGTTACAAGCAAATGATTTGGGGAACAGAGCATGTCCCTGTTGTCTTAGTAGGAGGAGTATTTGAGAATGAAAGTTATTTTCTGCCTAAGTTACAGCAACTCGCAAATGCTAATGGCATTCCATTACAATTTATGACACCGTTGCTTCCACCAATTGGAGGTGCAGTCATTGCAGCTTTGAAGGAACTTAATATCCAGCCTTATTCAGGTTTTATAGAATCCTTTCAAAAAAATGATGAACAACTAAGCAGTTAATCGAGTTTAAATAGGGGCATTTGAAGGGAAAACCTTTCAAATGCCCCTTTAAATGTTGAATATTTTTTAGTTATAATTTTCACTTGAAGAATAACATGATAAAATGTAAGATAGGTTTGATTTTATCTTAGTATTTAACTAGGTTTACTAATAAAGTGAGGGCCGTATCTCTCACAATGCATATTTCTGCACATGTATTAAAACAAAAATTATAATAGACGGAGAGTGTAAGAATGTTACATCAATTTTCACGTAACGAGCTCGCTATAGGTACAGAGGGTCTCGAGAAATTAAAAAATACAACAGTTGCCATACTTGGAGTAGGGGGTGTTGGGTCATTTGCAGCTGAGGCGTGTGCACGAAGTGGGATTGGGCGCATTATTTTAGTGGACAAGGACAATGTTGATATCACGAATGTAAATCGCCAATTAGTCGCTTATCTTTCGACAGTAGGTAAATCGAAGTCAGGTGTTATGAAAGAGCGAATTGCAGATATTAATCCACAATGTGAAGTGATTGATATGCATATGTTTTACACAGAAGAAACATATGAAGAATTTTTTGCACAAGGCATTGATTATGTGATTGATGCTAGTGATACTGTGATGTATAAAATTCATATTATGAAGGAATGCTTAAAGCGTGACATTCCAATTATTTCAAGTATGGGAGCAGCGAATAAAATGGACCCTACTCGCTTCCAAATTGCAGATATTTCAAAAACTCACACAGATCCATTAGCAAAAATTATCCGTACAAAATTACGCAAGGAAGGTATTCATAAAGGGGTTACAGTGGTATTCTCTGATGAAAGCCCTATTGTAGTTCGACCAGACGTTGTCGAGCATGTTGGGAAGCCAGATGCAGCTATTCGCAAAGCGAAAATGCCACCATCTTCAAATGCGTTTGTACCTTCTGTTGCAGGTTTAATTGCAGCGAGCTGGGTAGTGAATACAATCTTAAAAGATGTAAAAATCACTCGTGTGCAGGGATAATATTTAAGTAAATTATAATAACCCTTCTTACGCGGTGTAAGCAATAAAGAGCAAAATTGAACAATTTGATAGAAGTAGCTGTCTCAATTGACTTTGGAGGTAGCTACTTTTTCTGTGTTACAATAGGAACGTTGTAAAAAAAGGAGGCGGTTATTAGTGGAACAAATCTACCAAATGGAATACAGAGGCTTAAATTTGTTCGATGAAATCAGTACAGTAGAGCTTGCTATTGATGAACAAGGGCAAACAATACATATTTTTGATACTGGACAGGTTGTGAGCCCCATTTTTAATTTTGATGTTTCTGCCTATGAACTATCAGAGGGTTTTTACAAAATGGCAGACATACTTCGCCATAAACGTATATTGACAAATTATCAGCAGGGTAGCGATTGGACGCTTAGTGAATGGCTAATCACAAACAATGCTTATTTTTATGTACCAAAACAAAGAATAAAAAAATATGTCCAGGGAAGCATTATAGAAATTGTTGATCGTGCAAAGGAGCAATTTTTATTTGAGGAATATGTACAAAGGATTTAATTCTATCAAAATAGATCATCTTATGTACACAAAAATGCTATTAATTCACGAAATTGTCTTATTTTCTTCATGACCACACTTCTTGAATTGGTTTATTGCTATAATTTGAATAATTCCAATTGATAATAGATCGATTTGTTTGGAATGTACAGGACTGCTTAGGGGAGTAGGAATGACGTTTAGAAAACAAATGAGAACATGGGAGAGTGGTAAAATGGAAATTCAAGTAATTCGTGATCATTTAGATATTGTAAAACTACAACAAAAGATGGATGCTATTGTATTTGACTATTTGGATACATCTAATAATTATCCAAAAGCTATGAGAGAACTAAATCCTTTATATATACAGGTCACTACATTTTATAAAGAGTATGTTACTAAAAGGGCAGGTGAAATACCAGATGCCAATACATACTGGCATTTGTTTATAGATTGTAGTGCAAAATTATGCTATTTTTTAGCTGCATCAACCTATTATTCTTCCAACGCGCTACAAAAAACGCCAGAGAAAATCGAGCGATTATTAACTATTGCTGCCTATTCACTACCTAGTATCGAACAAGAGGAGAATGCGCAATTATTAGCCGACATGTTTGCTCTTTATAAGGAAGTTGTCAATGATGCCGAGAAAGCGGATTCATTAAGAAATAAGGTGCTTGAACAAAAGGGTTCAGTGAAGCAATGCCTGCAGCATTTTAAACAATTTGTTGATAAAGAAGTAAGAGAATAGTTTGACAGATAATCTTTTCTTTTACATTTCAGAAAAAAGAATACGTAACTAGAATCTGCTTACTTTCTGTGGTTAAGCCTACAATTCTTACAACCCTTGTGTTGTAAGGTGGTATTTTTCCAATGAAGGTTTGCGGATTTTTTTATAAAAAATAGTGTTGCAATATCAAAATTTTATGTAAAAATGGACTTTTTTCTTAAAAGGTTTTTATAAATTTTTGTCGAAATATAGTTTGAAAATAAGAAATATTTATATGCAAAATTCATAGAAAGGGGGGCTATAAATGTTAATCAATGGTACAGAAATAGATTTGGCAAATTTAGAAAAACCATTGTTATTAATAAATGAGGATGAAGAAATTTTATTTCAACGGTTGATTTTGCCTACACTTCAATATGAGCTTATTCAATGTCAATTAGCATTGTCCACAAGAAAATCGATTTCCCTAGTAAGGGACTTTTGGTTGGCTTTGTACAAGGATCGAGAGCAATTATATATCAACAGCGGTCATGCAATGCTATATCCAATTCGGCTAATTTTATTTGAGCTAGTGACAAATACAGAACATTTTAAACGTTTGTCGAAAAAATCATTAGGAGATGAATGTCTCTCACTTATCTATGCAGTTGTTCTCTTACAATTTATCATGCAATGGCTCAAGGATCGATTTCAAAATAACATGGAAGTGTATGAGGCAATGAAATTATTATACAGAGTGACTGAGGATTATTTAGATGATGAGCAAGTTCCAATAGCCAGGGAACATTTAATTGCCCAAGCAATTGCAGTGAAGGCAATTCGTTATGAGGTAAAGGAAAACGCCCAAGAGTTTGCTAGCTTACTTTATCAAACCTATAATTTTCTAAACTATTTACATGATAAAGTAAATGAACAAGAGGGAAATGAGACGAATTCGCTACCATCAATGAGGAATGTGGCAGATAGTTTGAACTTATTTTACAGTGAGCGTTACACAACAGACAATCCCAGCTTTACAGGATGATTGCTTAAGCAGTCTGTCTTGTTTTTTTATCTCGAATTAACAGATGTTTTTGAATCGAACCCTTGGAAGAGGACTTTCAATGGAACCGATATGGAGATGTAAAAAGGACAATACATATTAGTGATATAACATATATTGTCCTTTTAAATATGTTTTGAAATCAATGAATTTATTTCTGTCCCTTATGAAAAGATTTAAGCTTTTCGTAGATACCTGCCATTCGTTTTTCTTCACCAGCGATAACTGGCGTATAAAATTCAACTCCGACTAGTTCGTTGGGTAAATACTGCTGATTCACCCAGCCACCAAATGTACCAATTGGGGTGTTGTGCGGGTATTGATAGCCTACATGTCCTAAATCTTTTGCTCCCTCATAATGAGCATCACGTAAATGGTGTGGAATATCCCCTGTCTTACCTTCGTGGATGCTAGCAATGGCAGCATCAATAGCTACAATAGCGGAATTAGATTTAGATGCTAGGCACATTTCAATCACAGCACTAGCAAGGGGGATGCGGGCCTCTGGTAAGCCTAAACGCTCTGCTGCTTGAACAGCAGCTAGCACATGTGCACCGACATCAGGCTGTGCTAGTCCTATATCTTCATAAGCCATAACAAGTAAACGTCTGCTGACAGCGACTAGATCACCGGTTTCTAGTAAATGTGCTAAATAATATAGTGCGGCGTTGGTATCACTACCGCGTACAGATTTTTGTAGTGCGGATAATAGATTGTAAAAATGAGACCCTTTTTTGTCGCCATATACACCGATTCTTCCGATAAGATGTTTGATTATATGATCTGCCGCAATGGTATGACCGTCTATCTCATCACTTGCATAAAAAATGGATTCAAGCAAAGTTAGTGCCTTGCGTGCATCTCCGTTAGCGGCACCAGCAATTTGTTCAATCTGTTCATCTGTTAAGATGAAATGCTGTTTGCCTAACCCTCGTTTTTCATCAGCAAGTGCCTTTTTTACAAGCTCCATAAGATTTTCCTGTGTTAGCCGTTGTAGTTGATAGATTTCCCCACAGCGGGAGCGAATTGCTGGATTAACATCGTGATATGGATTCTCAGTAGTTGCCCCAATAAGCACAATTGAGCCATTTTCAACATGTGGTAACAAAGTATCCTGCTGTAATTTATTAAAGCGATGAATTTCATCTAAAAAAAGTAATACTTTCCCTGAGATTCTTGCTTCCTGTACAATATCCTCAACGTCCTTTTTACCAGCACGAGTAGCATTCAGAGCAAAGAAGGGGAGCTTTGAGCTTCCGGCTATTGCATTTGCAATGGACGTTTTGCCAATACCGGGCTCACCGTATAATAGCATAGATGGAACATGCCCATTTTGAATCATTTTATAAAGAGCGGTAGTAGGACCAATAAATTCTTGATGCCCGACAATTTCATCAAGACTTAACGGTCGCATGCGGTAAGCAAGTGGTTCGTTATGCATAAAAAATACCCCCTTTAAATGTAACGTATATGAGCTGAAATGAAGCGTCAACGTATTTTGTTAATACAAACTAATGCACAATTATTAGTATATCATAACCATTCAAGAGTATTTCCGAGTTCTTCAAGAGGACATTATGATATACTGTTGGTAGTATTTTTGACTAGACTAATTGAGGGTGATAAAATGAAAATTTCAACTAAAGGCCGTTATGGGCTAACAATTATGATTGAATTAGCAAAGCATTATGGAGAAGGTCCTATACCATTACGTAAAATTGCCGCAGAAAAAGATTTATCTGAGGCATATTTAGAGCAATTAGTTTCCCCATTACGTAATTCTGGCTTAGTAAAGAGTGTACGTGGTGCCTATGGCGGTTATATGCTAGCGAATCCACCGAGTGAGATTTCTGCAGCGAATGTCATTAGTGTTTTAGAGGGTCCTATTCAGCCAGTTGAAGGAATTGAAAATGAGGAGGCACCTCAGCGTGAGTTATGGCTTCGCATTCGCGATGCAGTGAAAAATGTGTTGGATACAACTACTATTGAAGATTTAGCACAATATACAGAGGAAAATGTAGTGGAAGGCTATATGTTCTATATTTAATTAAGTTTAGGCTAAAGCATCGTTATTCTTTGGTAGGGATGCGGATGCTTTAGCGCTTTTCGTACAAAGGAGTTTTCAACATGAATTCATATATTTATCTCGATCATGCGGCAACAGCACCTATGAATGACAAGGTTATCCAAGCTATGACTGTTGCAATGCAGAATGTTTATGGGAATGCATCGAGTATTCATGGAGCAGGTCGAGAGGCAAGGAAATATTTAGATGATGCACGTGAGGTATTAGCCAAATCAATTGGTGCTCAACCTAGTGAAATCATTCTAACAAGCGGTGGCACTGAGGCGGATAATACAGCAATACTAGGAACTGTTTATGCTCGCGCTAGTGAAGGGAAACACATTATTACTACACAAATTGAACATCATGCGGTGCTACACACATGTGAAAAGCTTGAGCGAGATGGCTTTGACGTTACCTATTTACCAGTTGATGAAAAGGGCCGTGTTTCTGTAGAAGATGTGCGGAATGCATTACGTGAAGATACGATTTTAGTGACGGTTATGTACGGGAATAATGAAGTCGGAACAATTCAACCGATTGCTGAAATTGGGCAACTATTACTAGCACATAACGCCACTTTTCATACAGATGCAGTTCAGGCATACGGTTTAGAGACGATAAATGTTGCTGATTTACATGTGGATTTGCTAAGTGTTTCTGCGCATAAAATTAACGGTCCTAAAGGGATTGGCTTCCTTTACCAAAAAGCGGGGACGCAGCTTGCTAGCTATGCTCTAGGTGGTCAACAGGAGAAAAAACGTCGCGCAGGCACTGAAAATGTACCTGCAATCATTGGTTTTTCGACTGCTGTGCAAATTGCAAATGACTTGCGTGAAGAGAAGCGAGCACTGTACAATCGCTTTAAGCAAATTATGCTTGATGTTTTTACGCAAGAAAAGCTAACGTACCATGTTAATGGAGATGTAGAAAATTCACTTCCACATCTTTTAAATGTGAGTTTTACTGGGATGGAAGTAGAGTCCTTCCTTGTAAATCTTGATATGGCAGGTATTTGTGTATCGAGTGGCTCTGCTTGCACTGCAGGTTCCATTGATCCATCTCATGTTTTAGTTGCAATGTTTGGACAAGGAGCAGAGGAATTACGTAACTCAATTCGTTTTAGCTTTGGACAAGGTTTAACCGAAGAAGATATACGATATGCTGCTGAAAAAACAGCAGCAGTCGTGAAAAAACTTGCAAAAAAATAAAGTATATTGCGCTTAACTTGTTTTATCTTCATTCAGCAGAAGACTCCAGCCTCTACAGGTGGTGAGAAATGCGGTATTGGTTCCTTTTAAGTGGGTGTCCAAACACCTACTNNCCGGACGCATTGTTTATCTGTGCGAAAGCAAAGCGACAGCAACAATTACGCCAAGGCGAAATTGATGGAAATTGAAGAAAAGAAAAGGTGACCACAATGAAAGAAACACGCGATCCCTCACAAATTCGTGTTGTTGTCGGCATGTCAGGTGGGGTAGATTCTTCGGTTGCAGCATATTTGCTGAAACAACAGGGGTATGAGGTAATCGGAATATTTATGAAAAACTGGGATGACACAGACGAAAATGGGGTTTGTACAGCTACTGAGGATTATGATGATGTTATTAAAGTATGTAACCAAATTGGGATTCCGTACTATGCGGTCAACTTTGAAAAGCAATATTGGGATAAAGTTTTCACATACTTTTTAGAAGAATATAAAGCAGGACGCACACCAAATCCTGATGTAATGTGTAATAAGGAAATAAAGTTCAAAGCCTTTTTAGAGCATGCGATGGATTTAGGAGCTGATTATTTAGCAACAGGACATTATGCTAGAATCGATCGAAGTGATGATGGCGAAGTAAAAATGCTTCGAGGAAAAGATGATAATAAGGATCAAACATATTTCCTAAACCAACTATCTCAGGAACAATTATCACATGTTATGTTTCCGATTGGTGATATTGAGAAAAAAGAGGTTCGAAAAATTGCCGAAGAAGCTGGTTTAGCGACAGCTAAGAAAAAGGATTCAACAGGAATCTGCTTTATTGGAGAACGTAATTTCAAAGAATTTTTAAGTCAATATTTACCGGCGCAACCTGGTAAGATGGAGACAATGGATGGCGTTGTCATGGGTCAGCATGACGGATTAATGTACTATACATTAGGCCAACGACATGGTCTTGGGATTGGTGGAGACGGAGAGCCTTGGTTTGTGCTTGGAAAAGATTTAGAGCGCAATGTATTACTTGTTGGACAAGGCTTTGATAATGAGTATTCATACTCTACATCATTAACTGCTGTGAAAATGAACTATACTTCGACAAAAAAATTGCCTGGGAAATTTTCATGCACAGCAAAATTCCGCTATCGTCAAACCGATACACCAGTAGACGTTGAAATTTTACCAGATGGTTGTGCACACATTACATTTGCAGAGCCTGTACGTGCTATCACACCAGGACAAGCTGTAGTGCTATACAGTGGAGAAGAATGTTTGGGTGGCGGAACAATTGACGAAGTCTTTAAAAGTAATGAAAAACTAACATATGTTGGATAACTTGCGTTAAGACTGCTTTTACTGCCTCTTGGCTTCTAGAAGCAGTCTTTCGCTACATAGAGGTGAAGAACGAATGAATTATAATGAACAGGGTATTCAGGCCTTTCAGGAAAAACGTTATGAGGATGCTGCCCAACTATTTACAAAAGCAATTGAAGAAGAACCAGAAAATGCCATTGGTTATGTAAATTTCGGTAATTTGCTAGCCGTGTTAGAGGATACAGAACGTGCAGAACGTTTTTTTCAAAAGGCGATCACTGTGGATGAAACTGCAGCTACAGCTTACTACGGTTTAGCCAATTTATATTTCAATGCAGAGCGCTATGCCGAAGCTGTCAAGTTGTACGAACAAGCATTAAAACATCAGATTGAAGGGGCAGATGTCTATTATATGATGGGCAAATGCTTTGAGCGTATGGAAAACCAAAAGTTGGCATTACCTTATTTACAACGTGCAGCAGAACTTGCTCCAAATGATACGCAAATTCGTTTAGCCTATGCCATTGTACTTTGTGCGCTAGAAATGTTTACAGAAGGGAAGAAGGAGCTGGATCAGTTAATCGAGCTGGATTGGAATAATGCGGATGCACACTATAATTTAGGTGTACTTTATGCAGTGTCTACAGAACAAACAGAAGAGGCGATGTATCATCTAAAACAAGCATTTACTCTACAACCTGACTATGACCAAGCGCGTTATATTTATGATATGATTGCCCAACGATTTAACTAGTAGAATAAGAAGTAGCAAGTGGCACTTCCCAAACTTGCTGCTTTTTTATTTGTTATAAATGGAAATCCCTGAAGCGGAGATTTTTACTAGTAGTTCACAAACATTTTTGATAAAATTTATCCTTTCTTCTTTTATTTTCAGCTCAAACTTGGTAATGTATGTCATGCAGGAAAGGAAAAGGTGACAAGATGAATAAAGTATTTATTGCACTACTACTTGTAACAGCACTTGCTGCAATTGAGGGTACGATTGTTAGTACTGCTATTCCAAGCATAACAGCCGATTTATTAGGCGTAGACTTGATAAGCTGGATTTATTCCGCTTATTTATTAGCTTCGGCCATTGCTGCGATTATTTTTGGAAAGTTAGCCGATTTATTTGGGCGTAAACGGATGATTATTACAGGCATCATTATTTTTTTACTAGGTTCCATGTTATGTGGTTTAGCGCAATCGATGGAGCAATTAATTGTCTTTCGTGCAATCCAAGGTATTGGCGCAGGTTCAATTTTACCAATTACATTAACAATGGTCGGTGAGCTATTTAAGACCGAAAAGGAGCGTGCTAAAGGACAAAGCTATTTAAGTATGGTATGGGGAGTATCTGGCGTGGTTGGTCCATTATTTGGAGGATTTATTGTTGATCAGGTATCTTGGCATTTTATTTTTTTCATTAATGTACCATTTGGCTTAGCCTCTATTTATTTAATTGTCAAACATTATCAAGAACAATTGGAGACAGTGAAGCGTAAAATTGACTACTTAGGCGCTGCGCTATTTACAATTGGAATGGTTTCGCTATTATATGTTATTATCGATAACAGCAAAACACAGGCTTGGTTATCGAGCCAATCACTTCTTATGTACGGAGTTGCTGCTGTACTTTTAGGTATTTTTATATGGGTGGAGCTACGCGCAGAAGAGCCAATCATTCCGTTAACGTTGTTTAAAAATGGTCGCCTAATGGTCATTAATGCATTAACATTAAGCGGAATGTCTATTGTGATTGGTGTGACAGTTTATATTCCGATATTTGCACAAAGTGTGCTAGGGAAAAATGCAACGCAAGCAGGTTTATTATTAACACCGATGTCTATTTTCTGGACAGTGAACTCTATTATGGCAGGTTATTTAATCGGACGTTTAACAAATAAACGCATTATTCAAATGGGTACAATTTTACTGGTTATAGGTACACTATTACTAGCAAGACTGTCTTCAGGTTCTAGCGATTTCAGTGCTTATTTCGCTTCATCATTAATCGGACTAGGGATGGGCTTTATCATGCCAATGTTGATGATTTCCATTCAAAAGGTGGCAAACCCGAAACAGCTCGGTATATCCATTGGTCTAAACTCTTTTACCAATACATTTAGTCAAGCGGTTGGTGCAGCACTATTTGGGATGATTTTTAACCTGACAACAAGTGAAAAAATGGCTTCGTTAGGAAAAGGTGAAATTCAATTAAATGGTGAATTTGCAAAAGGAGGCTTTAGTATTGATGAGGTAAGTTTTTTAAAGGAAACGATTGCCAATGGTGTAAGCTATGTATATATAGCTGCTTTTGTTTTTGCCATTTTTGCTCTTGTTTTCTCCTTCTTTATAGCAACAAAATCTAAAGAGCATGCATAGTAAAATTGCTTTTTTGCAATCTTGAAATAATAAAAATCCACTTCACATTTTGTGAGAAGGGACATTGGACGCATAAGGTCTTTTGCTTTTTCTCGCAAAACATTAGGTGGATTTTTTCACTTGATTAAGTATTGGATGCAATGACATTCCGGTGTCATTCATAGTGTTGAAAAACTAAATGGTCAAAGGATTCTTTGTGAACACTACTAAGTCAAATGAAGGTGATTTCCATTCCAGGCTACTCGCTTTCCAG
>NZ_DKJS01000062.1:35373-41934 GCF_002455205.1 Lysinibacillus sp. UBA6686
ATAGTATTTCAACAACATGAATGACATTCCGGTGTCATTTGTTAGGTAATTCTGTCAGGTATTTAGCTAAATGTGAAATAGGCGTACTGTCTAGCAATGAAGGCTCAGTTTCATTTTCTTTTAAAATATTGATCTCTTTATTCAGGCGCTCCATTTTTCGATCTAACTCTGCTGCTTGTAGAGCGGCTTCTTTTAATTCAATACGAATATGCTCTGGTACTTCCTTGTTATACTTATAATAAATTTTATGCTCTAAGCTTGCCCAAAAATCCATTGCTATTGTACGGATTTGAATCTCTGTATATACCTTCTCCATATGATCGGACATAAAGATAGGAATTTTGATAATGAGATGTAAGCTTTGATAGCCATTGTCCTTTGGATAGGCAATATAATCCTTTACATCTACAATTTCAATATCATGTTGTGCCTGTAGCATAGCGCTTACTTTATAAATATCCTCTACAAAGGAGCATGTAATTCTGACCCCAGCAATATCCCTTATATTTTCGCGAATATCTTCAATGGATGGTTCAATGCTCTTTTTCTTTATTTTCATTAATATACTTTTTGGTGATTTTATTCGGGTTGAAACATGTTCTATTGGATTGTATTCATGAATTAGCTTAAATTCTTCTTGTAAAATATTAATTTTGGTTTCGATTTCCTGTAAAGCAAATTTATAGGCTAAAAAGAAACGTGTTAGCTCTATTTGTAAATTTTTAAAAGTTATTGCCTCAAGTTCGTTTTTCATGCTATCTTAAATCCTTTCTTCCAAACTGTTAATTACCTCATTTATCTAAAGCTTATCAAAAAAAGCTAAAAAATAGAAATATGTACGCTGATAAATAAAAATACACTAACATTTGTAAGAGTTTGGAAAAATGTGACCGATTATGAGTTTTAAGAAAAGTTTATGTTAGAGAGAAAAGACACAATCTGGTCTAAACCTTAAAAGCGCTAGAAATCAAACTTTGATTTCTAGCGCTTTACTGAAGTGAAACTTGATAAGTTTAAAATATACTTACAACCTGGCCAAAGGTTTAAATCACTATTTCTGCATTTAAATTGTAGCGTTTATTAAATTCATCAACAAAAATTTGTAAGTCTATATAAGTATCTATATAAGGCTCTGTTTCCTGATCGCGTAGGAAGCCGCATGTTGCCTTTAAGGATTTGGAAAACTCTAGTAGCATCTGCTCATTATCTAGCTGTACATGCAAGGAGCGTGAATTATCCATAGTATTTACCTTAAAGTACTTGCCGTCTATAATACGCTCTAAATTTGTTTCTTGAAAAGGAAAAATAATATCTTTATAAATTAATTTCACAATACCCCGCCCTTTTTACAATAGTTTACTACATCTACATATGGTAATTCTCCGCCAAAAATTGAAAGGGCACTTCCAATTGTCACGTGAAGTTTACCATTCGCTAACTTCTTGAATTTCTCTAAGTCCTCAATGGAACGGATCCCTCCAGCATACGTTGTTGGGATAGTAGTCCATGCTGTTAGATCACGTACTAAGCTTTCCTGCATACCACCTTTTTTTCCTTCCACATCAACCGCATGAATGAGCAGCTCATCACAGAAATTTTCAATATAAGCGATGGACGCAGCATTGACCTGGAAATCACTAAATTTTGTCCATTTATCAGTAACAACATACCATTTATCATTGCGCATTCGACAGCTTAAATCAATGACTAAATGCTGTTTGCCAATTTTTTGTACGAGTTCCATCAGTCGATCCATATCAAGCTTGCCATCATGAAAAATAAAAGAAGTCACAATTACATGCGAAGCGCCAGCATCAATATACTTTTTGGCATTTTTTGTAGTGATTCCACCACCTACTTGCAGACCATCAGGATAAGCTGCAAGCGCTGTTAATGCAGCCTCGTCATTTCCTTCACCGAGCATTATAACGTGACCACCTGTTAATTGATCCTGAGCAAACATTTTTGCATAATAACTAGAGTCATGATTGGAAATAAAATTTTCAATGACTTTTTGATCTGCATGTCCCAATGTGCTCCCCACAATTTGCTTTACTTTGCCATCGTGTAAATCGATGCAAGGTCTAAATTCCAATAGCTTCACAATCCTTCCGTGCAACAAAATTTCACCTTTATCATAGCATGGAAAGATTGATAAAAGATGCGAAATATCAATTGTCAAAATAATGTTAAAAGAATTGAGTGAATTCTCTTTTTAAACAATTATTAGCACTATATTGTGGTAAAATAAAAAGATTGAATCGCACATGAAAGGACGAATTGACGATGGCTGAGAATCTTGATTTATTTGAACTAAATAAATTTTTTATACTCGGACGTCCAATCGTCTCTATCTTTCATAATGCTCAAAATATGTATTCGATTGTTCGTGTGAAAATTCAAGAGACCAATTTACAATATGAAGATAAAGAAATCATTGTTGTCGGCTATTTTCCGCCATTACAAATGGATGAACAATATCGTTTTACAGGTTTATTGAGACAGCATCCAAAATACGGTGTACAATTTCAAATTGAGACGTTTACCAAAGAGGTTCCAGCAACAGAGCAAGGAATCATTCATTACCTATCAAGTGATTTATTTGTTGGTATTGGAAAAAAAACGGCTGAAACAATTGTAGAGAAACTTGGAGCCAATGCTCTACGTCTAATTTTGGAGGACCCAAATGTGCTTGATAGTGTCCCTCGTCTATCAGCCGAAAAAAAAGAGGTTATCCACCGTACAATCGAACAAAATTTAGGTCTTGAGCGAGTAATGATCCAGTTAAATGAATGGGGATTTGGACCTCAGCTCGGTATGAAAATTTACCAAACATATCGCACTGATGCCATTGAGCTTCTAACAGAAAATCCATATCGTCTAATTGAAGATGTTGAAGGTGTGGGATTCGTTCGTGCAGATGAGCTAGGTGCAAAATTAGGGATTACTGGTAATCATCCAGACCGTATTAAGGCCGCTATTTTACATATTCTAAATACAGCAGCTTTATCAGAGGGGCATGTGTTTTTAGATGCTGAGCAAGTTTTGCCCTTAGTCAAAGATATGCTAGAGCAAAGCCAACGAGAGGAAATACCATTTGAGGCAATATCAAAGGCCTGTATTGAATTGCGTGAGGAAAGTAAAATTTGTGGGGAAGAAACAAGGCTGTATTTACCGTCTCTCTATTTTTCAGAAGTAGGAATCGCCTCTAAAATAGTGTCATTAATTGAACGGAATAAGAAAGCTGAGCATTTTAGTAGGGACGAAATTCGGAAAGCGATTGGAGAAACAGAGGACTTACTTCATGTGACCTATGCCGAAACACAGGCCAATGCTATTGAACAGGCCTTAAACTCGGCTGTTATGATTTTAACAGGTGGTCCAGGTACCGGTAAAACAACGGTTGTACGAGGAGTAGTGGAAGTATATGCAAAACTTCATGGTTTATCATTAAATCCAAAGGAATATGCGCAAAAAGAAGAACCCTTTCCCATTATTTTATGCGCTCCTACAGGTCGTGCTGCTAAGCGTTTATCAGAATCAACAGAACTTCCTGCAATGACCATTCATCGATTATTAGGATTTACTGGACAAGAAAAGGAAGAGGAAACAGAGCGTGAGGTTACAGGAAAGCTCATCATTGTTGATGAAATGTCAATGGTGGATACTTGGCTTGCTCATCAATTATTGAAAGCTCTACATGAGGAAGTTCAAGTTATATTTGTGGGTGATCAGGATCAGCTCCCTCCAGTAGGACCTGGACAGGTGTTAAAGGATTTATTGGCCTCGCATCAAATTCCAACTGTTGAATTAACTGAAGTGTATAGACAGGCAGAGGGCTCAACTATTATTGAACTTGCCCATCAAATTAAACGCGGTACAATCCCAAATGATTTATCGGTAAAAACGTCTGACCGCTCCTTTATTAAAGCCTCCTCAGATCAAGTAGCAAGTGTTGTTACACAGGTGGTAAAGAGTGCAGTTGCGAAAGGACAAGAAATTCGCAATATTCAAGTGTTAGCACCAATGTACAAGGGACCAGCAGGCATTGATAACCTGAATAAAATGATTCAAGAGCTCATAAATCCAAACGATACTGGTTCTAGAAAAGAGCTTGTCTTTGGTGATGTAACCTATCGTATCAAGGATAAAGTATTACAGCTTGTCAATCAGCCGGAAAGCAATGTTTTTAATGGAGATATGGGTGAAGTCATCAGTATTATCAAGGCGAAGGAAACTATCGAGAAACAGGATTTACTTGTTGTTTCTTTTGACGGCATTGAAGTAACCTATCAACGCAGTGACCTCAATCAATTGACACTCGCCTATTGTTGTTCCATTCATAAATCACAAGGCTCGGAATTTCAGACAGTAATTATGCCAGTAGTTCGAGGCTATTCTAAAATGTTGCGTCGTAATCTGCTATATACTGGTATTACCCGTGCGAAAAACTTTCTGATTTTATGTGGTGAGCCAGAAGTGCTCGCAGATGGCTTACAGCGTACAGATGATCTACAGCGCTTTACTTCTTTACGTGCAAGACTTAATCCAATGGATATTGCAGAGGAAATAACTGAAAGAGAAGCAGTAGCAGTGGAAATAGATGAAGAGCCGAAAAAAGATGTAAAGTTAACGGTTGAAACAGAACCGTTGATCCATCCAATGATTGGAATGGACGGGGTTTCACCGTACGATTTTTTAGATGACTAAAGAGGATTAAAATATTTGAGGTGAAGAAAGTGAAACGCATCGTATTATTGCTTCTATTCATGATGATCCTACCTTTTGCTGGAAAAGTATATGCAAATAATATGATTATCCAAGTGAATGAAGAAGCAACTGTCTTTGATAATCGTTCAGGCTCACTCGTGCAGGTGGGCACATTATCAGCTGGACAAACCTTTGAAGTAACTAAAGATTATGGGGCTAACTGGTGGCAAATACGTTGGGCAGGTTACTATGGGTATGTTGATAAGCGTTATACAACAGTTGTATCAGCAACAACCTATAAAAACAAAGTCCCAATGGTAGCAACAATAAAGGATTATATTGTTCCAACACGCGTTGCTCCAATTTTTGATAATAGCGGTAATAAGCTTGTACAATTTGCAACCCTTTCAGAGGGAGTTCGTTTTCCTATTTATAATAAAATGGGGGATTGGTATGGCATAGCAGTGAATGGACGGTTAGGATTTGTACATAGTAATTTTGTTGAAGAAGAACAAGGACAGGAGACTACGAATCCAAATAACACAAAACCTGTTGAAAAGCCTACCCCGACCCCACCACCTCCTAGTAAGCAAAATGGTTATATGCAGGCTTTAGAAAATGTCACTCTCTATGACCTACGTCGAGACAAGCCAATGACTATTGCCCTATTACTGAAGGGGCAACAGCTTGAGGTTGTCGATGCATCAGACGAAACATATGTAAAGGTTCGATGGGGGCAAACCTATCTTTATGCAGAAAAAAATAAATTAAAATTAATGAATACACCTTCTTATAAAAATATTGGGAAGGACCATGCTGTAAAAAATGAGTATTTCATCCCGATTTCTGCAAACAGTGAGATTTATGACTGTACCAATAAAACATTAGCCCCTTTTGCTAAGCTAGATACAAACCGTCGTTACCCGATTTTACGAAAAGAGGGCAGCTGGTATGTAACAGTTATTGGGGGACGTGAGGGGTATATCCATAGCTCAAAAGTAGCGCTTGATCGTGGCGTTCCTGTTATGATGTATCATCATTTTTTAAAGGAACATGAGCTGGGCCGCTTTAAAAATGTCAGCACAACGATGACGGATGTACAATTTACAAGAGAAATGCAGTTTTTAAAAACTAAAAACTATGAAACGATTACTACGGATGAACTATTGCGTTTTATGCGCAATGAAATTACATTACCAGCTTATTCCATTGTCTTAACCTTTGATGATGGCTTGCTTTCAACACGTGAATATGCTTATTCAGTTCTTCAAAAAAACGGCTTCAAAGCTACTCAGTTTTTAATTACATCACGCAATGAAAGTTCAGCAGCTGAGCAAATGTTTAATTATGACGACCTACAGGCACTTTCCCGTCAGGATATTGAAAATATGCAAGATGTCTTTTCCTATGGCTCCCATACTTACAACCTACATGATTTAATAGGAAATAAAGGGAAGATGCTACTAATTCCATACCATGAAGTAGTGCAGGATTTAAAACAAAGCTTAACACTTATCCCTGAAGCAAAAGCATTTGCATATCCATTTGGACAATATACGTCGAATTCAATTTATGCAGTAAAAGAAGCAGGATTTGTCATGGCGTTTTCAACACAGCCTGGCTATAATAAGCCGTATGATGATGTGTATCAAATTAAACGATTATATAGTGATCAGAAAACTACATTTGAACAGTTCCAAAAAATGGTCCTACCATATGCTAAATAAAAGAACTTGTCCCATCATAAAACACTAAAAAGGCGCGAGCAATTATTGCTCGCGCTTTTCATAGTGTTGAAAAACTAAATGGTCAAAGGATTCTTTGTGAACACTACTAAGTCAAATGAAGGTG
>NZ_DKJS01000074.1:0-64514 GCF_002455205.1 Lysinibacillus sp. UBA6686
TAGTATTTCAACAACATGAAAGTCCAATAAACTAAAATTAAGTTTATTGGACTTTTTTTTATTTTATTATTAGTTTATCTAACGGTTGGAAGTCTTTTAATTGATAGCTCTTCACCTCTTTAGGAGCTACTGTATAGAGTGCATCTCCTATATATACAACACGCTGTACAAGCTGATCCCAATTTTCATATGGCTCATCTGTGCTTTCTTCAATGATATTGCCTTTTAGCACGATTCCTTTATCTGCTGTAATTTCATAGATTTGAGCTCCCTGACCTTTGTAAACAATTTCATCGCCCTTTCCTGCCTCATAAAGGACAACTGGGAAGCCAAAATAATTGTATTCCTTATTGCGGAACAATGCCTTAGGATTATATTGAACATCCGAATAAGAACCTTTACCACCGATTTTTACTGATGATTGTTCTTTTGGATTCTTGAAATCTGAAACATCAAACAATGACATTTTCATATTAGTTGTTACTGTAAAATTTCTTTTTGAAAAAGTATCATAGCGTTGCTCTGTATCATAGCCAATTCCGATTAAATGGGTTTCATCTAATGGATGCAAGTAATTACTAAAGCCTGGGATTTTCAATTCTCCGAGAACAGTTGGCTTTTGAGGATTTGCTACATCAATCACAAATAACGGATCGACTTGTTTAAATGTCACCACATACGCTTTTTCACCCATGAAGCGTGCTGAATACACTTTTTCTCCTGGGGCCAAGTCTTTAACTGTGCCAAGCTCTTTTAAATTTTTATCTAAAATAAAGAGATGATTACGTGAAATATTTTTTTCATCCCACGTATTTCCTTCAGTTGTTACAATACGGAAATTACCCTTGTACTCATCCATTGAATATTGATTTAACACAGTTCCCTTTACTTCCGTGTTACCTACAAAATTCATGGTAGTGCCATCAACATTCCATTTAAAGATTTGTGTATTTGTTGCTCTTGGCATCCAAATCCTCATATCCATAATGCGGTTTTCAGCAGGAACGACTGCACTGCCATCATAGACTGGTGTTGTAAGATAAAGTGCATCCTCTGACATATACAGACCGCTACTACCGCCCAAATAACCTTTTGTATTGGCAGTTGCCTTTGCACCATTCTTTAAATCTAGAGCCGTTATTAAGCTATATGTTCCATCCAGGGTATTTGGTAAAATAGATATTTTCTCAAGAGGTAGGCTTTGGAATTCCTTCGTTCCTCTACTATCATATGTTTTTGGCTTTAAATCAATGGTTTTGTTATCTCGAATCGCCCAATAATTTGGAAACATGTTCCCAATTAAATATAATGTGTCATTGGTAATACGAATATCCTGTAAATATCCCTCTTGCCCTACTTCACGTAAAAATTTGGGGCTCTTAGGATTTGAGATATCATACAAAGTAGCTGTTGACATGCTCGTGCCTGCTTTTTCTAAATATTTATCCCCAATTGCAATTAACAAATGATCGTATAAAGCAAGCTTTGAAATATATTTTGAATCTTCTATTTTTAGAGTCGCTGCTAATGCTAAATTTTTTGGATTGGTTGCATCTACCACTGTAATACTATGTTCTTTTACAGAATAAATAAAACCATCCTTTACAACGACTAAATCACCTTCTTCAACCCCCTCTACTTGATTGTTTGTCATAGAAGAATTACTACTTACACTTGGGCTATCTGCCTTGTTTTCCATTTCTCTACTTGAATCATATTTTACTTCCTTATCTGGGTTAGCTAAAAGAGTGTCAAAATACTGCTGTAACTCTCTCTCAGATTTTACTGCTTCCAGTTTTTCAATAATGGTAAAAGAAATTACTTGTGAGGCTGCTTTCGGTCCACCAAGTACAAAAGCGTCCTTCTGAACATGTAGTTTATAATTACCAGGTGCTAAATCACTAACAATTAATGTCTTTTTATCTTCTCCTAGTGTAATAGCTGCTTCTATCTTTTGATCCTTGCTATTTGTAACGTAAACAGTTTCTTCTGTTATCTTGCTTTCTTTCAAGGCTTTCGTAAAAGTTGCTTGCCAGCTTTTAGTGGCCATACTAACACTAGCTGCTTTTGCTACAACCGTTGGGGTCATCGTCAACGTAATAATCCCTGGTAAAATGGCGAGTACGGCAATAACCATAATTGCTATCCATTTATTTTTCATCTTTTTTCCTCTCTTTCATATGTTTATCAATTAGACTGTTGGAAAGTTGGAAAGTTACATTTTTCAGAAATTTTTTTTATTCTATTATTACTCCATAAGAAAAACGAGAGGAAGACTCTCCTCTCGTTTATTCATGAAAAGGCCATGGTGGTAGCATTTTACCTAAGGGTTTATCCTGACGTCTCCCTAATACATAATCAGCCTGCATAATAGTATGAATTTCACGTGTGCCTTCATAAATAACAGGTGCTTTGGAGTTACGTAAATAACGGGCAACTGGATATTCGTCTGAATAACCATAGGCACCATGAATTTGCACCGCATCATCTGCTGCTTTATTAGCAAAATCACAGGCCTGCCATTTTGCAAGAGATGTCTCTCTCGTATTTCGAACACCTTTGTTTTTTAGTTCACCAACACGATAGACAAGTAGACGACTCATTTGATAGCCTGCCTCCATTTTGGCAATCATTTGCCCTACTAGCTGATGTTCACCAATAGGCTTACCAAATGTTTCACGTTCATGACAATATTTCACACTTGCTTCAAGGCATGCTTGAATGAGTCCCACAGCACCAGCAGCTACCGTGAAACGACCATTATCAAGAGCAGACATGGCAATTTTAAAGCCCTCGCCCTCTTCTCCTAGTCGATTCTCTACTGGTACACGTAAATCTTCAAAAAAGAGCTCACCAGTATTACCAGCACGAATACCATATTTCCCCTTAATAGCCTTCGAGGTAAAGCCAGCCATTGATCGCTCTATAATAAATGCACTAATACCGTGATGTTTCTTTGATTTGTCTGTATAGGCAAAAACAATAAAATGATCAGCTATATCACATAAGGAGATCCATGTTTTTTGCCCATTTATAACATAAAAATCTCCATCACGTACAGCAGTCGTTGACATTGCCGCTACATCTGATCCAGCTCCAGGCTCTGTTAGACCAAATGCCCCAATTCGAACACCCTTTGCCTGTGGAACAAGGTATTGTTGCTTCTGCTCCTCTGTCCCCCACTGCATTAAGGTCATACTATTCAAGCCCGTATGAACAGAAACTGCTGTTCGAAATGCCGTATCTCCTCTTTCGAGTTCCTCACAAACAATAGCAAGTGCATTATAATCCATACCACTACCACCGTATTTTTCAGGAATGCAAACGCCCATTAAGCCAAGCTCAGCAAGTCTTGACCAAATCTTTGCATCAAAGCCTCCTGTTGCATCCCACTTTGCAATATTAGGTATGATTTCATCATCTACAAATTGTCGAACGGTTTTTCGTAATAGCTCCTGCTCAGTGGTAAAGTCAAAATTCATGGTCGACACCTACCATTTCACAATCATTGCAGATTTATGGGATGTCTCTTTTATGACAACACCACGTTTTGCCATCTCTTCTATATACGTATCTCCTGGAACAATTGATTCAGGCGCAAATACACCGCGCTCTGTGATATTCCCTTCACCAATCATTTGCGCAACTACAGAAATTGTATTAGCCGTTGCACGAGCCATAGCTGTTTCATTTATTGTCATATCTTTTCTAACGACCATCTCGTACTCATATGTTACTTGCTGCTGTTCCTTTTCCCCAGCAACAATGACGCGCAACAGTACAGCATCCGGTTTTGTACCAAGCTCAAGCTTCTTTTTAAGTGCCTCTCGCACAACTGCTCGAACAGGCACTTCTTGATTATCTACCTCTACCTTATTTGTAGAATCAAGGAATCCTAAATCAGCTAATAGCTTAAATTTCTCTGCGTGCCCCTTATAACGAATTGTTTTGTACTCTAATGTGCGGACATTAGGGAATGTCTTATACAGCGTGGAAATTCCACCCGATGTATAAAATGCCTCTAGCACACCAAAATCGTCAAAATAAATAGGTTCGACACCTGATAGAGATGGAACTTCCTTAAGTTTTCCTTTTTGAATGGCTTTTGAAGGCTCTGTATAATGATCAAAAACCCCATCTAAAGAAAATACTCGCGTGTAATGAAGAGGTGGCTTCGGCTCTGTTGGAATACCTCCCACAAATAGCTTAATAGATTCGACTTCATCTAATTTTGATGCACCATAGCCCGCTAAGATATTGACCATTCCAGGAGCAACGCCTAGATCAGGAATAATTGTTACGCCTTTAGCTTTTGCGTCTTCATGAAGATCTAGAATTTTTTCCGTTACCCCACCGATATGTCCACCTAAATCCACGGAATGTACGCCAGCCTCAATTGCTGCTCTTGCTACACGTTCATTAAAGGAATAGAAAAGAGCATTTACGACCACATCGCCTTTAGATATGACATCCATTAAAGATTCATCGCTCTCTGCATGAAGCTCCACTACCTCAACCTTATCTGTATTTAACGTGTTCACAAAATCCTGTGCCACCCCTACATCAATGTCCCCTAAGATTACACGTTCTACTTTATTATTTTTAATTAAATCACGAGCTACCTCTTTTCCCATTAAACCTGCACCTAATACAACAACCTTCATCAAGAACATCCCCTTTCGTTGATCTGTTACTCTGTATCGATTTGTGCTCTTTGTAATTTACCGCTATAGTCTACATAAATACTTTTCCATTCAGTATAAACATCTAAGGCAGCTACTCCTGAGTCACGGTGACCATTCCCCGTACCTTTCGTGCCTCCAAATGGTAAATGGATTTCTGCCCCTGTTGTGCCTGCATTCACATAAACAATCCCTGTGTCTAAATCTCGCTGGGCGCGGAAAATTGTATTCACATTCTGTGAGAAAATTGAGCTGGATAAGCCAAATTTCACGCTATTGTTTACTTCAATCGCTTCCTCTAAACTTGCTACTTCGATTATTGAAACGACAGGACCAAAGATTTCCTCCTGTGCAATAATCATGTCTGGCTTAACATTAGTAAACAGTGTTGGCTCATAATAAAATCCTTTATCATAGGGTGTTTCGTTTAATATTCTGCCACCTGCTAACAATGTCGCTCCTTCTTGTTTACCGATTTGCACATAGTGATTGATTTTTTCTAATGCTGCTTTATTAATTACTGGTCCTATTTTCACCTGCTCATCTAGGCCGTTCCCGATTGTTAACTTTTGCATTTCGTCCAATAGACGTTTTTCTAGTTCTTCTCTTACATCTTTATGCACAATCACTCGACTACATGCTGTACATCTTTGACCAGCTGTGCCAAATGCACTCCATAAAATCCCTTCTGTAGCTAGCTGTAAATCAGCATCGTCCATAACAATTACGGCATTTTTGCCACCCATCTCTAGTGAAATCTTTTTCAGATGCCTTCCTCCCAGCTCCGCTACTTTACTTCCTGTAGTTGTTGAGCCAGTAAATGAAATGACCTTAACATCTGGATGCTCAATTAAGGCTGTTCCTACTGTTGGGCCACTGCCAAATACAATATTTGCTACCCCGTTCGGTAGACCAATTTCTTCAAAAATTTTACCCATTTCATAGGCCATCATTGGTGTCTCATTAGAAGGCTTCCAAATAAATGTATTGCCTGCAACAATAGCGGGGAATGATTTCCATGTTGCTATTGCCACCGGGAAATTCCAAGGAGTAATTAAGCCGACAACCCCTATAGGTGCCCGGACACTCATTGCAAATTTATTAGCAAGTTCAGACGGTGTTGTTTCCCCAAACAATCTTCGACCCTCACCAGCCATATAATAAGCCATATCTATCCCTTCTTGTACCTCACCTCTAGCCTCTTCAATTACCTTTCCCATCTCTTTCGTTAAAACGGTCGCCAAATATTCCTTCTTCTCTTTCATTTTTTGACCGATTGCATATAAATAATCAGCACGTTTAGGCGCGGGTACTAATGCCCAACTTTTTTGTGCCTGCTTAGCAAACGCTACCGCTTCATTTACCTCATTTACTGTGGAACGCGGAATAGTTGCTAGCTCCTCTCCATTCGCAGGGTTAGTCACTGCTATACTTTGTAAATGGGAATGTGTTACCCATTCACCACCGATAAAGTTTTTGATTTCCAATACTCACACCCCCTGAAGTAATCTAGATGCCTCGGCTACGTTGCTAAATCGTTACATCGCATGCAGGTATTATCTATCATTCTATTTAATCAATATTAAATATGTCAAAATTCCGAATTTTCAACAAACATCTTTCCTACTTAGCAACATCGGTGACAACCGCCAGAGGCCTTATTTTCCTTTAGCTTACTTCCGTAGAAAAGAAATTACTAAACCTTTCACAGAAGGTACCTTTTGTAATCATTATATTAACAATCACTTAGGCACTTGACTAAATGAAAATAAATAATACACATTCTAGTTTTTTATATTCGACATTTTCTATGTTATTCCCTTTTTTTCTAAAATAATTAATTTTGCAATGAAACTAATGTCCCTTATAATCGTATACAGTAACAACAAAATTACTTTTGGAGGAATCCTATTATGAATAATCATGAAATTGACTACCAAATTTTTGGCGACGACATGCAATATGTAGAAGTTGAGCTTGACCCTCAAGAAACAGTAGTAGCTGAAGCAGGAGCCTTAATGATGATGGATGATGCAATCCATATGGAAACAATTTTCGGTGATGGCTCAAAAGGAAGCCAAAATAGTGGCATTATGGGAAAACTACTCGGTGCAGGTAAACGACTTATTACTGGTGAAAGCTTATTTATGACAACATTTACGAATGCTGGTTCAGGCAAACGTCATGTCTATTTCGCTTCTCCATATCCAGGAAAAATCATTCCCATGGATTTAAGTCAATTAAACGGAAAAATTATTTGTCAAAAAGATGCATTTTTAGCTGCTGCCAAAGGCGTTTCAGTTGGTGTCGAATTCCAGAAAAAAATTGGTGTAGGATTCTTCGGTGGTGAAGGCTTTATTATGCAAAAGTTGGAAGGTGATGGTATGGCTTTCGTTCATGCAGGTGGAGCTATTCATGAAAAGACTCTACAACCTGGTGAAGTATTACGCGTAGATACAGGATGTTTAGTCGCTATGACATCTAATGTGGACTACAATATCGAAATGGTTGGTGGCGTAAAAACGGCATTATTTGGTGGTGAAGGTATCTTTTTCGCAACTTTAAAGGGGCCCGGTAAAGTATGGATTCAATCATTGCCATTCAGCCGTTTAGCAAGTCGCGTCTTCGCAGCAGCCCCAATTTCACAAGGCGGTGGCGGTCAATCTAAAGGTGAAGGCGGCATTGGTGGTTTATTTGATTTATTTAATAGATAATACCTATGTAAAAGGAACACATCTAACGACGATGTGCTCCTTTTTATTTTACTTAGGTATCATTAATCGATTCTATTCGAAACAGCCTTGCCCTGTCCATAAGCAGTTAGTGCCTTCACGTTCAGCATAAACATAGCTGTTCTTGTCTCGAGCGATGCACTCCCGATATGTGGAAGTGCCACAACATTTGGCAGCGTTAATAACGGATGATCCAGTGCAATAGGCTCATGTTCAAAAACATCTAACCCTGCTGCCCATAGCTTACCATTTTTCAGTGTATGATAGAGGGCATCTTCATCAATAATGCCCCCACGTGATGCATTGATTAACACTGCGTCATCCTTCATTAAGGCAAGCTCCTCTGACCCGATAAGACCCACAGTATCACTATTATATGGCGTCATAATGACAACAAAATCCGATAGCTTTAAAAGCTCCTCTAATGAAGCATACTTAAATCCATACATTTCCTCTGCCTCATGACGACGTCTTCGATTATTATATAAAATCTTCATATCAAAGCCTTTTGCACGTCTCGCCACCGCCTGACCAATACGCCCCATTCCAATAATTCCAATAGTAGCGGCAGACACATCTTTTCCTACTAATTGCATTGGATACCAGCTTTTCCATTTACCCTCCCTTAAATATCGTTCACTTTCTGGAATTCTTCTTGCAGTTGCAAGCAATAAGCCAAATACTAAATCTGCTGTGGTATTTGTTAAGACTCCAGGGGTATTAGTTGCCATTATGCCACGTTTGCGTAATGCTTTAACATCAATATTATTAAAGCCAACAGCTAAGTTTGTTACTAATTTAAGATTGGGTGCGTGCGATAACAATTCTTCATCCACTTGATCTTCAATAGTGACCCACAGTACCTCGCAATCGGTAACAGCCATCAATAATTTTTCCCGTGGTATAACCGCTTCTTCCTCCTCCCATTGTTCGATTTCGTAATATTCTTGTAATGGTTCCACAATATGCACAGGGAACTTACGTGTAATAAATAATTTCTTTTTCATTTTCCGATCACCCCTCTTTTTATTTCCCCAATTCGCCTATAGCGTAACACTTAGTACACGCATTTTCTAGGTAATTCTTGTCTTCGCTAATTTGCTTACGCGTTCTTTCTTTCTGACTATTATTTCATCCGTCTATAAAAGGTTCTATCTTTCTAAAAAGCAGTTTTATCGAATCCAAGAACATTAAAAAACTATGCAAGACATCATGCATAGTTTTAACATATTTAAAAATCTCTTATTGTTGTATCTAATCGATTGGCTACCTTTTCTAATTCCTCAGAAGATTCACCAATCGTTTCGATAATAGTAGCTAATTCTGTTATTTGTCGTCCAACATTTTGGAAGTTGGTAATAGTGCCCTCTACTGAGCCGGATATTGCATCAAATGCCTTTAAAGATTCTGCATTTTGTTCCATACTATTATTCACTAGCTCTTGAATCTCCTGTATTGCATGGACTACTTGATTTGTTATCCCATTAGACATTTTTATTAGATCAGCAATTCGCTCCACTGAATGTCTGGTTTGATCTGCAAGCTTTCGTACCTCATTTGCAACAACAGCAAAACCTTTTCCATGCTCACCAGCACGCGCAGCCTCAATCGCAGAATTCAATGCAAGTAAATTTGTTTGGCCAGAAATACTTTTAACTATTTCGACAACATCATTAATTTTAGAGGAAGACTTATCTAATTCTCCTACCATTCCTGCCATATCAACTGTCTTATGATGAATTTTTCCAGTTTGCTCATTCATCAAAACTATTTTGGAATAACCTGCATTAGATACTTTTTGCATTGTTTTCGCTTCTTTAATACTGTCCTTCAAATAATCATTAACTTCCTTAGCACTAAAAATAAGTTCCGTAACGGTCTCGTTCGTGCTATGGGATTGAGTTTCTAGTTGTGTTGAGATCCCGCCAATTATATCCTTAACATGTGCGCGCACACTATTTCGATGCTCTTCCATCAATATATTTGCATAATTATCATATTCCTCTAAAACAATTTGCTGCTCTAAATTACAAATTTTACTAATAGCTTCACAAAATTTTTCTTCCTCGCCCTTTGATAACTGAAGCTCATAAACTATTTTTCTTAATGATTTTTCAAGATTTTGAAAGGCAGCTAAATACCATTTAGGATATAGATTAATCTTTACATGCATTTTTGCCACACGTCTTCTCTTCTCCACAAAGGCTTCATCAATACGCCCTTCAAACATTTCTATAATATGATGGCGTAATGTTTGGCGTAAGCGTTCGCTAGAGCTATGCTTTTGAATTACCTCAAGTAAGGCTGGCACACCTTCTACAGCTTGATAAAATGCTGCCACTACCTCTACGACATTGCGTTCGATATAAGGCTTTAAACTCCTAATCAACCGTAAATCCTGTCTAGTCAGATTTATAAGATTTATTTGTAACAAACGTTCCTGATCTTGAATAATAACCCCTATACTTGATTCATTACTAATTTCAATTGTATTTTTCTTAGGCCTATTTCCAATATGAAACATTCTCTCCACCTCATGCATATGTTCTTGGCCATACTATATCTATCCTACTAACCATCATCTAAAAGTAACAAGTATCCAGTTTACATCTGCATCTATTATAAGGTCTAATCCATAAAAGTTACAATATATAGGTAAATTCTGTCCGTTTTCGAGTTAATTACCCATTTAATTTATGAATATCAAGGTCTTTTTTACTGTGTATTAGTCATCTTTTTCGATTCTATCCTAAATTTTTTACATAAGCACGGTTAAATTGACATAAAAAAGCCACTCATCTTTTTAAAAGAAGAGTGACTATCTAATTTACATAAAAAGAATAACGGCTAATACAGCTGCTAACACTAAGCGGTAAATAGCAAATGGCATCAGTTTCACTTTAGAAATGAGCGCTAAAAAGAATTTAATCGAAAGTAATGCAAAGACAAATGAGCTAATAAAGCCTACTACATAGAAGCCTAAATAATCCATAGATAACGTATCCCAGTTTTTCAATACAGAGACTAGGCTAGCTCCAGCCATAATTGGTACTGCCATAATAAAAGTAAAATCTGCTGCTACACGGTGACTCATACCAAATAGTACACCACCAGAAATTGTTGCACCAGAGCGGGAGAACCCTGGCCACAGTGATAAACATTGGACTAGACCTACTTTAAATGCTAAGCCGTAAGAGATTTTATCCAGCGAATCCACTTTTGGTCTTTTTGGAGCAAGCTTATCTGCAGCAATCATTAAAAGTGCCCCAGCCACTAATGCATAAATAACATGCTCTACTTTAAATAAATGATCATCAATAAAATCTTTAAAGGCAAAACCTAACACAACTGCTGGCAACATCCCTACGATTACATGCAATAAGTTGAAGTGCCCCTTTACAGATGTTGTTTGCCCATCAATTTTATAAAGTCCAACAAGATTTAACATTCGCTTCCACATTACAACGACGACGGCTAAAATGGACCCTAATTGTACAACAATTTTAAACGTATTAGCGGGATACATCCCTAAAAATTCCTCTGTTTTTAACCACATATCGTCTACTATAATCATATGACCTGTCGATGAAACAGGCGCAAACTCTGTCATACCCTCTACAAAGCCTAAAATAAGTGCCTTTACTAACTCTATGATTTCCACGTTGTCACCTTACCTTTTTTTGAATATAACTGTTTATCATTGATTAGAACCTCAAATAGCTACTGCTATAGGTTATTGTAAATGTATATCCACTACCCATAGTTCTGAACGGCTACCTATCCTCATAGGGGGGCCCCAAAAGCCAAAACCTGATGAAACAAGTGTATGCATTTGCTCCTTCATCTTATAACCGTAATCCAGCTCAAATACTCGAGATGTTATATACTGATTAGGCCAAAGCTGACCTTTATGTGTATGTCCTGACATATGAAAGTCTACACCCAAATCTGCAGGTGTTTTTAAATCATTTGGCGTATGATTCATTACAAACCATGGCAGATCATCTGTTAACATCAAGGCATCAAGTTGTTTTCTTTCCTTGTTAGTCAAATCCTCTTGACCAGTTACTATTAACGTATTATCAATCCGAATAGTTTCATCTCGTAAAATTTTCACATGGGCTTTCTCCATCTCTTCCACAAACTCAGGGATTTTCTTGCCGTAATATTCGTGATTGCCCAGTACACCATACACGCCATATGTAGTAGTTAGCTGCTTCATCACATCAGCCATCCCCTCATTTACAAACCATTTAGGATCATCATCCACTATATCTCCAACTAAAAAAACAATATCTGGTTTTGCCTCATTCGATAATGTAACAAAGCGCTCTAAATGTTTTTTATGTGAAAGAACACCTAAATGAAAATCCGATGCCACAACAACTCTCAACGTATCTAACTCACTAGTCTTTTTATCCATCGTGAACTCTAAATGACGGACTACAGGTGAATATGCTAAATAGGAACCAACAATGCTTAGTACAAACAACACAGCAATTGCTATACTACCAATTATCTGCACATTTTTAAAGGGGCTTAACCAAATTACGAGATGTGCTGTTAAACAAATCAATAATCCGTATTCAAAAATGAACATCCAGTAATTACCTATTACAGAGAATGTTTTTAAAGATTCGTGTAGTCTTCCGATAACAATGCTAAAAGCAGCAATAAACAGTACTAACCAATAGAGTATGGGATATCGAAACCATCCCAGTGAAACAAGCCACTGCTTCAATCCCCACCCTATGTAAAATGTGAATGCACTATAAAGACTTAATAGAAGAATTCCACTGATTACTTTTGGCATGCCCTAGTCCTCTACTTTCATTTATTCTTAACTGATTATAGCATTATCTTTACCATTCATATTTTAATAAGCACTTATAATCAATTACTCCAACGTTGACGTTATCCGCCAAATCTTAGGCCAACATAATGTTGGTCACTCAGGCGTTTTCACAGAATGGGAAGATCTTAAAGTTCCTCTATTTCAGCGGGCGTACAAACGAACGCTGAATAAGAAAGGAAATCACATTCATCTTGTGGCCTTTAGTGGCGGAACGTATTTTATACCTAATGTTCGCTTTCGCACGATAGAGATCAGCTAAGTCAAAATAAACTTCTAGAGAAAATGAGTGTCTTTTGCCAATTAAATTGTACCTATGTCTATCTACTTTTTCTCACGTTTTACATGACAATTTCATGGGATTAGTGACATTTTCGTCATCTTTCATGAATTACCCAATATAATATAGCACTTTCACATTTTTTCCAGTATTATAACAAACAAGAAAGTAAATTTACGTATTTACTAGCTAAAAGGGGTGTTATTCAAATGACAAGGTATAAATTTGAATCAGCAGAGCATGAGTTATTCCGTAAAACTATACGTAAGTTTTTAGCAGAGGAAGCCGATCCACACTATGAACAATGGGAAAAGGATCACCTCATACCACTAAGCTTTTGGGGTAAGCTTGGAGAAATGGGCTATCTATGTCCCCAGGTAGAAGAACAATTTGGCGGTCTTGGATTAGATTTTAGCTTTGGTGTCATTATTCAAGAGGAGCTGGAAAGAATAGGCTCCAGTCTTATTGGCATTGGCCTGCATAATGATATTGTCGTGCCCTACATCGAAACATATGGCACACAAGAGCAAAAAGCACGCTGGTTGCCTAAATGTGTTACAGGTGATTATATAACTGCCATTGCAATGACGGAACCAGGAGCAGGGTCCGATTTGGCAAATATTCAAACAACAGCTATTCGCGACGGTGATCATTATGTTGTGAATGGGCAAAAAACATTTATCACAAATGGCATTCATACAAATTTAGTAGTTGTTGCAGTGAAAACGAATCCTCAGGCTGAAAAAAAGCATCATGGCATAAGCCTTTTAGTCATCGAGGGTGGCACAGCAGGTTTCATAAAAGGGCGTAAACTTGATAAGGTTGGGATGCATGCACAGGATACAGCCGAACTATATTTCGAGGACTGTCGAGTGCCTGTAGAAAACCTTCTTGGTGAAGAAGGAAAAGGCTTTATCTATATGATGGAAAAGTTACAGCAGGAACGTTTAGCAGTAGCTATTGCTGCACAGACGGCTGCTGAGGATATGTTAGCCTTAACAATTGATTATGTAAAATCCAGAGAAGCATTTGGCAAATCCATTGGTCATTTTCAAAATACTCAATTTAAAATAGCCGAAATGGCCACAAAAATCGAGCTTGGTAAAGCATTTTTAGAATCCTTAATTGAAGAACATATTGCTGGACATGATGTTGTCACAAAAGTATCAATGGCTAAATACTGGATTACCGAAAATGCACGTGAGCTTGCAATCCAATGCATGCAATTGCATGGTGGCTATGGTTATATGGAAGAATATAAAATTGCTCGAAGGTACCGAGATATCCCTGTTATGTCCATCTATGCGGGAACCAATGAAGTCATGAAAGTAATTATAGCTAAAAACTTAGGCTTATAAAAAAACAGCGGCAAACTACTTGCCGCTGTTTTAACTATACTGCTGGAATACGAACGATGACCTTAAATAAATCACCATCTACATCTATACTCATTCGAGCATCATGAAGATCAACGATGGATTGAGCGATTGCTAAGCCCAGCCCTGAGCCCTCCGTATGTCGGGAAGCATCCGCTCGTTTAAATCGTTCAAATAACTCCTCCGCATCCTCGCTAATTTCATATTTAGCTACATTTTTTACCGTAAATTCAGCATCACCATCTGCTGTACGTTTCAATGTTACATAAACCCTTGTACCTTCTAATGCATATTTTAATACATTGACAATTAAATTATCGATTAGCCTCCACCATTTTTGCCCATCGACATAAGCATATAATGGTTCATTCGGTTTTGTTATTCGTAAATCTAGATGAGCCTGTACTAAATCTTCCTCGTGTTCCCCTACTGCCTGCTGTATTAACTGTGATAAATCAACTCTACTTCGATGAAGCTCGATATTGCCACTTGCCATTTTCGAAACCTCAAAAAGATCCTCTATTAGAACTTTTAAACGCTCTGATTTTTTATCTAGTATATGAATGTATTGTTTGCGCTCTTCCTCTGTAATGTCAGGATTTTTTAGTAAATCGGTATAGGTAATAATGGATGTTAGTGGTGTTCGCAAATCATGACTAACATTCGTAATAAGCTCTGTTTTTAAACGCTCACTTTTTGCCTGCTCATGCATAGATGTACGAACACCTTCTCTTAAATGATTAAGATTTTCTGCATGCTCCTTAAGTGGTGATTTGCCTATTACCTTGACATCACGGTTTAAGCGCCCCTCTGCCATATCCTTAGTATCCTTCATAATTCTGTTTAAATAGCCCATTCTAGATAAGAAGATAACAAGGGACGGAACCCCTATAATTGTACAAATACCCAGAACTAGTACCGGGAATCTACTACCCATTAAAATGGAAGCAACAAGGCTACCACCACCGAAAAATGCTGCACTAATCATGACAATAGAATGTAGTGCGATGGATCGATTGATAAATAAATCAGTCATCGAATCCCCTAATGCCCATAAATAGCTTGACTTTAAATTCCCCTCCAATTTCTTGGCTGTATTCACCCGATCGTACAACCATATCAGCTGGACATAGAACAAAATACCAACAATAAAGAGTACCCCTACTTTAAATAAAAAATCGAGTACATAGCTTACATAATTATTTTGGTAGTGATATTCGATGGATTCTAAGGTAATTTCTGATGCCGCCCAATATATACAGCCAGATATAAACAAAATGATTAACTGAAAATCAATTTTCATCCTAGCAAGGGCTTCTTTTTCCTTGATACCCTGTACCACCTGTAACACTTCTTTGCGCCCTTTCCATGCAAAAACAGCTGCTAAAATACCTGTTATCCAAATAAAGAAGAAAATATACTGATTTCGTGTAAACTGCTCATAGCCTTCCATAATGCCTGCTAATTGAGCTAATTTTTTAGAAATCGTAATAGTACCCGTGTAGTCAGTAGTTTCTCTTAAAGTCTCTGTTTCAACACTAGTATCTGTTCGATAAAAAATATGACTTAAATTATCACTAATATTCCAGGTAGTTAATGGATGCTGTGGGGTATATCTTATTTTATAGGCACTGCTTTCAGAAACATCACCTGAACGATATATTTCACCTGTTTCTGTGTTTGTTAATTCATAGGACCAATAATTATAGTTTTTCACAAAACTTTTTGCTTCATCTTTTGCTGCCTTTATATATTGATCAATGACTTCTTCTTTTTGAGCAAGAATTTTTTTTCGGACATGCTCATCATCCTCAAAATTAGCTGTAATATCTTTTATCTTTTCATCACGTTCTTTTTCAAGCTTTGTTTTTAAATCCGTTGCATTCACATTGGTAGCTTCCTGAATGCGACTCTCATATTGAGCCTTTATATTATCGATCTGTTCTCCTAATGACCCATAATAATTGCGGTGATCTTCTATTTCACCTTGCGTAACCTCTATTTTACTTTTTAAATCGTCAGCAGTTGGTAAATTCAACACTAATGGCCCTAGCTGTGATTGAAAATTATCAATTTCATGCTGAAAATTTTCAGATTGAAAATAAGATTTTCCAATATATTGATACCCTACCCTAGAGAATGTAAATATACTGAAAATCGCCCAAATTAAACACAAAAGTGCAAGAAGGGTTCTCCATTTTTTCAACATGTTGCACACTCCCCTCTAAAAAATTCTTTCAAGAAATTGTAGTACCTCAGAAGAGCGAGCATTTACCATTTGATAGGCATAGATACCAAAATAAATTAACCCAATAACTCCTGCTACGAAACCAATTATTGTTACATATTGTTCAATTTTATTTTTCCATTTTATAGCCAACGCCCCATACCACCTTTAAATAGCGTGGATTTTTCGGATCTGCTTCAATTTTTTCACGTATTTTTCGAATATGAACAGCCACAATATTCTCTGCATTATAGGCTTCTTCATTCCAAACACGCTCATAAATTTCCCGAATTGAAAACACACGCCCTACATTTTTCATTAATAATTCCGTAATTTTATATTCAATTGGTGTTAATCGAACTGGTTCTCCTTCTAAAATTACTTCTTTAGCATCTTCATCTAATACCAGTCCATCAATTTCTATTTTTGTTGCCCCTTCATTATACGTCCCCAGCTGTACATAACGACGAAGCTGTGATTTTACACGTGCCAGTAGCTCTAAAGGATGGAAAGGCTTTGTGACATAATCATCTGCACCAACAGATAATCCATGAATTTTGTCACCATCCTCTGCCTTAGCACTAAGCATAATAATTGGAATATTGCGCTCTTCTCTAATTTTAAATGTTGCTGTTATGCCATCCATATTGGGCATCATAATATCTAAAATAATTAAATGTACTTCATTGTTGTTTAGCTTTTCAAGTGCTTCTATTCCATCAGCAGCTTTTATTACATTATAACCCTCATTTTTTAAATAGATTTCAATACCATCACGAATATCTTGATCATCGTCTGTTACAAGAACTGTTAGTTTCGTCATGATATACACCTCGCTCTCAATTAATATTGTACCGTTTAAATCTTAAAAACCACTTATTATAAAAATGAAGAATTTCTTAAGCTTTTACTGAATAATCCTCCACCAATTGTAGAACAAATCGTTACATGCCAATAATAAAGTAGTCAGAAGGACAAAAAATGAAAATATCATAAATAGCTCCTCCCCCATCGAAAACATCATCACCTTTAATAATACAGATTTATCCAAAATCAAACAATTACCATTTTTAAACTTAAGTGATGAATATGCTTTTCTTAGAAAAGGACGTTATAATAAAAGCGATCAATTATACCCCAGCGTAATTGCGTTCAGATTTTTTTCGAGCTTGATCGCAAAGCTCCTCTTCAAAATTTGTACACCCACCAGGGGCACGGTGTTGGTACTCAGGCGTTTTCACGGAATGTGAAGATCTTAGCTTGATTTCCTCTATTTCAGTGGGCTTTTTTATACTCACTGAATAGAAATATCTTGTTACTATGAGTGGAAGCATCTTTACTTGTCGCTTTGCTTTCGCACAGTAAAGATTTGCTGAATTAAGATAAAAGGGGCGAAAATATGTATAAAACAGTTGAAGAAACAGCGATAGATCTTGGCATGTCTGAAGATCAAATTCTACAGTTAGTCTACGAGGGACGTATTCGATCTGTATATGATGGAGACCAAATTTTAATTAATAGCGGACAGTTTAATACCTACTTTGATCAGTTAGAGCGTATCAAAGAAGAAATAGAGATTTGGCGTAATACTCCAATACCTGAGGATATCGATGTGAAGGACGAGGATTAACGTTGTTCAACAAGAAAAACGCAAAGTTATCAAGTAGCAATCCTTGTAACTTTGCGTTTTACTATATCAATTATGCCTCGGCATAATTGCGTCTGGAATCGTCTTTATGATAAGGCCTGCGGGACACAGGTCTGTTATCTTATGGATGCGATTTTTTTAGGCGAACATCCTTTATTAACTCCTTTTCGATTCCGTGACATCCGCTGGAGGCTTAACTTATTTCAGCGGGTGTTTGGACACCGTCTGAAAAGTACTTAAATTCGTATTCATCTCACCACCTAGAGAGGTGGGAGATATTTGATGAAAGTAGTTAAATACTCACGAGAAATCCAGCACGCTTACCAATAATTTCAGCATAATCCTCAACCATAACACTTGCTGTAGGATACATGCCTGCACCAGGGCCCACAAGCGTCAAAGTACCGATATAGTTCGTATCTAAGGCAACAGCATTATTGACATCATCTACTGGATACAGTGGATGTTCTGCGTCTACCAATAAAGGCTCTACTTTGGCTATAATCTTACCACCTGCCAGTTTTTCTACTTCTGCAACGTGACGATAGCGTAGACCCTTTGCAGTTGCTTCCTTTACCTGTTCAGCAGAAATACTATCAATGCCAATTACCTCTACATCTGCCCAATCCGGTTGCTCACCGAATGCCAATGCACTTAACACCATTAATTTCTTGAAGGAATCTTGACCTGAGATATCATTATATGGGTCTGCCTCTGCGTACCCTAAATTTTGTGCTTCTTTGAGTGCCATTTCAAATGACCATCCCTCTGCACGCATTTTCGTTAAAATATAGTTACAAGTTCCATTTAAAATACCCTGAATACGGCTTACGTCATTGACAAGTAAAATATTTTTCATTGTTTTAATGACAGGTACTCCGCCTGCCGTTGTCGCCTCGTAGCCTACAAAAACGCCATTTGCTTTCGCAAGATCCTGTAGCTCTAAGCCTTTTTTAGCGAACATTACCTTGTTAGCAGTGATGACATGACATTTATGTTCAACTGCACGCTTTAAATACGTAAATGCTGGCTCCTCATTCACGATTGCCTCAAACACAACCTGCATGCCCGGTTCAGCTAATACATCATCCATACTAGTAGTCATCAAATGTGCTGTGCCTGGTACGCGTTCACGGCTAGCATCTGTCACTAAAATTTTTGCTACTTCTAACTCAATGCCTAATTTATGTCTAAGCTCTTCTCGCTTTTCGTTTAATATATGGTAAATCCCTTGACCTACCGTCCCAAATCCTAAAATCGCTGCCTTTATAGTTGCCATTCCTGTTATTCCCTCCAACTTACATTCCGCAGTTTCATTATATTTAAGCGTTAGCTTCATCCGTACTAATTCTGAATTGTGCACACGCCCGTAAAGTAACTTGTATAAATATTTGATATTTCACTCTCAGTTATGAATAAATTTGTCTTATGGAGATACACTGACAAGCACACAAATTCAAATAATTCAAAATTTAACTTAAAGAAAATTGTAACGCAAATACATACATTGCACAAGAAAAATCTTTCTAGGAAGGACATTTGTTTTCCCTAGACGTGCAGAAGAAATCGGTTTCATTCCCTTTATTATACGTTTTTTAAGATGTTCTATAATCTATGAACAATTATTGACGATTTTTTTATAAAAGGATTGTCTTTCTTCTATTATATATGTATGTTACAACATCTATAAAAATTGTTCTTTTGATAGATAATTATAAAATTATTTAAAAAACAGCTTACTCCCTTTTTTTATTAATTAAAAAGCTCATTCCCTGTAGCAGCAGAGAATGAGCTCAAATATATGAGGGAGAATTAACTAGCTTTTATTAACAACTGATAACGATATTGTGTAATTGCTTGCTGAACAAGTTCTATCTCATCTCGTGTAAAATTTGGTATAGCATACGTACGTTCAACTAGTTGAAATGTGCCATATTTTAAATAGAACTCTGTTGCAGGTAGAAGAATATGACTTGCTCCATATTTTTCATATGCCTCAAAAACTTCTTTTACTGTATAGCCTTCCTCTTTTGCATAAACGTTCTCCTCAAAAGCAGAATGTCCAAAAATTTGTTGCCATTTACGTTCAACTGATGCCAGTATGTTTTGAATGGACATGTTGTTCACAAACACATGACCTTCATTTAGTTCATAAATAAGATAAGATGCAATGTTTTGTGCACTATAAACATTTCCCATTTCAAACACTCCTTTAACATCAGTTTTTTAGTGAAAGTAGCTGCTGGCTTGGCAGCTACTCCTATATATTTCAAAAGTGGGGGAGCACTTATGAAAACGAATGGAATCAAAGTATCATTTGGAGCACCGAATCAGGCAAAAATCGGTGCCGAAAATTAGTTCTAGGTTGGTAGCCTTTCGAACGTTTAACTTATACCCTAGTATATAGCATGGTTTTATTTAAGTCAATAATACTTATAAAATTACTCGGTATTACTTATGGGAAATTTCTGATAACTTATCGAATGAGATAAGCGCTTGATGTAGCAACGTTTTACGCATTACCAAATGAGGCTTATCGAATGAGAAAATACGTAAACGCCACAACATTAGCCTATGTTTTATGCTTCAACCCTTTGTTGTGAAGCTGTTACTTGCTCAATAGCTTGTTCTAAATCTGCAATAATATCCTCTACTGCCTCTAAACCGATTGATAAGCGAATGAGCGACTCGGTTACACCAGTTTGAATTAGCTCTTCAGCTGATAGTTGCTGATGTGTAGTAGAAGCTGGGTGAATTATTAATGATTTAGCATCCCCTACATTAGCTACATGGGAGAATAATTTCACACTATCGATTAATTTACGCCCTGCTTCACGTCCACCTTTAATGCCAAATGTAAGCACAGAACCGAAGCCATTTCTTAAATATTTTTTAGCCAAATCATGTGTAGGGAAATCTTCTAAGCCATTATAATTTACATATTCCACAGATGGGTGGTTTTGTAAATATTCGGCTACTGCTAAAGCATTTTCATTATGTTTAGGGATACGCAAATGAAGCGTTTCTAAACCTTGTAAAAAATTAAAGGCTGCATCAGCACTTAATGTTGGTCCAAAGTCACGTAGTAATTGCACACGCAGTTTTGTAGCAAATGCAGCTGCTGCTGTGTCAATGCCATATCGTAAACCGTGATAGGAAGCATCTGGCTCAGTAAATCCTGGGAAACGACCACGAGTCCAATCAAATTTCCCTGCATCAACTACAACGCCACCTAAAGTAGTTCCATGTCCACCAATCCATTTTGTTGCGGAGTGAACGACAATATCGGCACCGAAATCAATTGGTGTAGAGCCATAAGGTGAAGCAAAAGTGCTATCAATAATTAATGGTAAGCCGCTTTCATGTGCAATGTTAGCCACTGCTTCAATGTCTAGTACTTTTAAACTTGGGTTACCGTAAATTTCAGCGAATACCGCTTTTGTTTTATCAGTGATTGCTGCTTTGAAATTCTCAGGATTTGTTTCATCTACAAAAATCGTTTTAATACCGTAGTTTGGTAGTGTATTGGCAAATAAATTATAGGTACCACCATATAAAGAGCTAGCGGCAACAATTTCATCCCCTGCTCCTGCAAGATTTAAAATTGAAAATGCGATAGCTGCTGCACCAGATGAAAGTGCCACTGCTGCTGTACCGCCTTCTAATAAAGCGACGCGTTTTTCAAAAACATCTACAGTTGGGTTCGTAATACGTGTGTAAATATTGCCGGCTTCCTCTAAGGCAAAAAGACGTTGCGCATGAGCAGTGTCTTTAAAAACAAAGGCCGTTGAGCGATATACAGGTACGGTGCGAGATCCTGTTACTGGGTCTGGCTCTTGGCCACCATGTAACAGCAATGTTTCTGGTTTAAAATTTGTCATTTTGTACCTCCAAATGGTTATTTTTTTACGATGGTACCGGAGATGAGGAGGATTTTTTAGTAGAAAACAAAAACCCCCTTCAGCTAAGAAGAGGGTTGCAGTTGCAAGTTTTCCTCCCCTTATCTGCCAGATCCAAGTAAGAATCTGTAGGAATTAGCACCTTAGCAAGTTCGTCACTTACTGGTTGCCGGGCATCATAGGGCCTATCCCTCCGCCGCTCTTGATAAGAGTATTGAGATTCAATTTCCATCGTTGTTACACAGTATAAACATAGACATTTTTTCTGTCAACACTAAAATTTTATTTTTTCCGAAACTTCAGTCTGCTTCTTTACGTAGTATGAACGCATACACTATTTTAATATTTATTTAGAAAGGAGGATTTCTGTGATTAAAACCATCATTTTATTTATTATTGTTGGTTATATTATCGGCTGTCTTCATGGCTCTAAAGTGGCACAGTTTTTATCTGGGGTAGATTTAAAAAAGACTGGCCATGGGAATGCAGGTGCCTCCAATGCAACCCTTTCCCTTGGATGGAAATACGGAGTACTAGTAGCGCTTATTGATATTGGTAAAGGTGTATTAGCAATTATCGGTGCACATTTCTTTCTTGCAGATGCAGCACAATACACAGAGGTACAAGTTTGGCTCTTCACCTATCTCATAGCAGCTGGTGTCATTCTAGGTCATAATTTCCCATTCCATATGGGCTTTAACGGGGGGAAAGGTACAGCCTCCATCATAGGGATATTGCTTGCTGTTGATTGGAAAATTGGTTTATTTGCACTTATTTTATTTGTCATTTTATCTTTTGCAACGAACTATTTAATTGTCGGCGTTTTAGAGTTTTATCTTGTTTTTTGTACAGCAACTTTTTTATGGATTCCTGGGATAGGTCCAACGATGATTGCTTTGCTACTTTTTGGAATAGCTATCATTTTGCATATTGAAAATATTAAACGATTAGTCAAAGGAACAGAGCCTAAAGTAACTTCAGCTTTTAAGAAAAAGAAATAATATTTTTTTGAATGTTTTTGTCTTTTCTATGACCATATATTTTCTCTTTATTTACTATTAATGCTGTAAAAACAAAGTATTTTACATACTATTTTTTTCTCCAATAAATAGACAAATTATTTTCTTAATAAAACATTTTACTGACCGATGTTATAGACAATAATCGTCATATTTATCGTAGAAAGGATGAGAAAATATGTCTACACTTCAACAAGCAGGCGAAAAACGTAATTTAAAGCCACTTTGGATTGCTTTAGCCTTTGCTTCATTAATCATCATTATTTTTTTACCTAATAACGGCGATTTACCTGTTGCGGGTCAACGGGCCTTAGCCATCTTAGCTTTCGCAGTCATCCTTTGGGTAACAGAGGCAGTTTCATATCCCGTCAGCTCTGCCATGATTATTGCACTGGTAACCGTTTTACTAGGACTGGCTCCGTCAATAGACGATCCAACAGCAGAATTAGGAACAGCAGGTGCTCTAAAATTAGCATTAAGCGGGTTTAGTAATTCTGCAGTCGCCCTGGTAGCCGCAGCTCTATTTTTAGCAGCAGCAATGCAAATCACCAACTTACATAAACGACTCGCCCTATGGATACTTTCACTTGTAGGGACTAAAACAAAAGCAATTATTTTTGGTGCCATTTTAGTATCTATAGCACTCGCATTTTTTGTTCCTTCTGCTACAGCACGTGCTGGCGCAGTAGTCCCAATACTACTTGGAATGGTTGCTGCATTTGGTTTGCCGCGTGATAGCCGACTGGCTGCGTTACTTGTCATTACCTCCGTACAGGCCGTCTCCATTTGGAATATTGGGATTAAGACAGCAGCTGCTCAAAATATGGTCGCTTTAAATTTTATTCAAGAACAATTTAATGTGGATATTTCGTGGGGTGCCTGGTTACTCTACGCTGCCCCCTTCTCGATTATCATGTCTATAGCTTTATTTTTCATTATGATTTCTCTGATTAAGCCTGAGACTAGTAACATAGAAGGCGGTAAAGAGGTAATCAAAAAGCAGCTTGCAGAACTAGGCCCATTAAAAGCGCCTGAAATCCGTTTAATCATCACGTCAATGATTTTATTATTTTTCTGGGCAACTGAAGGCAAGCTACACCCATTCGACACAACAACAGTCACAATTATTGCTATCGCTATTCTATTAATGCCGAAAATCGGTGTTTATACATGGAAGGAAGTGGAGCCTCATATTCCTTGGGGAACCATTATCGTTTTTGCGGTAGGTATTATGCTAGGCACAGTATTATTGAATACGAAAGGTGCATCATGGTTATCTGACAAAGTGTTTGGTTCACTCGGTCTAGATACTATGCCGATTCTAGCAACAATTGCATTGGTTACACTATTTAATATTCTTATTCACTTAGGTTTTGCCAGTGCGACAAGCTTAGCATCAGCGCTTGTACCTGTGTTTATCGTTTTGGCCTCCACATTAACGGCTAACGTTGACCAAGTTGGTTTCGTTATCGTACAGCAATTTGTGATTAGCTTTGGCTTCCTTTTACCAATTAGCGCACCGCAAAATATGCTTGCTTATGGTACAGGAGCATTTACAACAAAGGATTTCTTGAAATCTGGTATTCCATTAACCATTATTGGTTTCATCCTAGTACTTCTATTCTCTGCAACTTATTGGAAATGGATCGGATTATTGTAAATAGATAGAGCCCCTAAGTATTTTAATAGGTATCTGGATAAGACAGGTGAGCTGTTCTTCGAGGGACCCGAGCAAATTTTTGAGGTACCTGAGCCATTCTCTAAGCGACTTGATTAGTTCTCTGGGTCAACCCATACAGTTCTTTTGGGTACCATAATTAACACAAAAGCCTTGAAGGAATCATTAACTGTCCTACAAGGCTTTTATAAATCTATTCTATTATTTTGATAATGCTGCTTCCTTCATAGTACCACTTTTTGCATAATTCACATGCCATGAAAGCGCTTTCTCTAGATCGTGTGGAGTATGGTGTCCGCCTGTTGCTTCATTAGCATCATTAAAATACTTCCATAATTGATCACGGTATTCAGGATGTGCACAGTTATCAATAATTAGTGCGACCCGTTCTTTTGGTGCCAGTCCACGTAAATCAGCAACCCCCTGCTCTGTCACGATTACATCAACATCATGCTCTGTATGATCCACATGTGATACCATCGGAACGATACTTGAGATATTTCCACCTTTTGCATAAGATTTTGTAACAAAAATACCTAATCGTGCATTACGTGCAAAATCACCAGAACCCCCGATACCATTCATCATTTTTGTGCCTGAAACATGGGTTGAATTCACATTCCCGTAAATATCAACTTCCAGCGCTGTATTCACTGAAATTAGCCCGAGTCGGCGAATAATTTCTGGCTGATTGGAAATTTCCTGTGGGCGTAATACTAGTTTGTCAGCATATTTATCAAAATTACCGTAAACTTGGTTTCCAACTTCCTCTGACAGGGTAATAGAAGTAGCAGATGCAAAGCTTACTTTTCCAGCATCCATTAATTCTAATACAGCATCCTGTAGCACCTCCGAATAGACCTCTAAATTTTCAAACTCAGAGTCTTTGAAACCCAATAATACAGCATTTGCCACGGAGCCTACTCCTGACTGGATTGGACGTAAACTCGTCGTTAAACGGCCTACTTTAATTTCATCACGAAGGAAGTTTAATAAATGCTTGGCCATAATATCTGTTTCTTCATCAGCTGGAACTATTGTTGATGGCGCATCTAAAATGTCTGAAACTACAATACCCTTTACCTTCTCTAAATCTAGTGGAATACCAATTGTGCCAAGTCTATCTGAAGCCTTTTGTAATAGAATTGGATCACGTTTTCCTTGTGGTCCTGGAACAAAAATATCATGTACTCCCTCTAATGCATCTAGCTGAGCCACATTCAACTCGATAATTACTTGATCGGCCTCTTGTACAAAAATCGGAGAATTACCAACTGAAGTTGTAGGAATTAGTAAGCCATCTTCTGTAATAGCAGCCGCTTCAATAATCGCAAAATCAATAGGACCTATAATGCCCTGACGTACCAATTCTGCATTATGTGAAAGATGCGCATCGACAAACATAATTTCACCGCTGTTGATTTTATTACGAATTCCCGCGTCCGCCTGGAAAGGGCCACGTTTACGAATAACGCCAGCTTCAGCTAAGTATTGGTCAACTTCTGGGCCTAATGATGCACCTGTATATACATCTACCTGAAAGCTCTCTTTTTTAGCTTTTTCAACAAGTGCAAGTGGCACAACTTTAACATCACCAGCACGTGTAAAACCACTCATCCCAAGTACCATACCATCCTTAATCCAAGATGCTGCTTCTTCTGCTGTGACAACCTTGCTTCGCAGCTGTTCATTACGAAGCTTTTTCGCTAACTTTTCTTCCATTGCTTATTCCTCCATCCCACTTTACTTTTGTTCAACTAGATTACTTGGTAGATATTCCGTTGCCATTTCCAAACATTAGAAGTTTAACCAAATAAACCGTCGCATAAATAATATTATACTATTTAGAATATTTAATCTATATCAAAGAAAATATTTCGTTTTTCGAGAAATTTTATGCATTTATAAATTATCCAAAAATAATTTAAACGACCAATACATTCGATTTTGAAGAAAAAGCGTGATATGCTTTTCATATATATAAGGGGAAAAGGAGAATATTAAATGGTTAAAGATTTATTACGTAACCACTCTTCAGTTCGTATTTATGACGGTAATCCAATTTCGAAGGATATTATAGAGGAGTTAATTACTACTGCGCAAATGGCTGCTACATCTCATTTTGTACAAGCTTATAGCGTTATTTGGGTAACAGATGAGGAGAAAAAGGAACAGCTCGGCTTGCTCTCCGGTAACCCTCGTCAATATGAAACCTCTGGCGCTGCATTTGTCTTTTGTGTGGATTTTAAACGTCTACAAATGGCTGGTAAACTAGAGGGTGTGGAAATTGTAGCAGATACAGCCGAAAACGTGCTTGTTGGGGTTGCAGATGTATCATTATTTGCTCAAAACTTTGTCATTGCCGCAGAATCAATGGGATACGGTATTTGCTATATTGGCGGTGTTCGTAACAAACCAGCTGAAATAAGTGAGTTATTGAATTTACCCGATTATGTTTTCCCACTTTTCGGCTTAACAATTGGGGTTCCGGCTCGCCGTAATGAAGTAAAGCCTCGATTACCAGTCGCTGCTATCCTACATGAAAATGAATACAATGTACAACAATATGATGAGCTTTTACCAATTTATAACGAAACACTAGAAGCTTATTATAGTAGCCGTTCTTCCAATAGAAAAATTGACAACTGGACAAAGCAAATGGCTGATTTTTTAATTGAACAACGTCGTCCGCATATTAATGAGTTCTTAGCTAAAAAAGGTTTTAATTGGAAATAGCATTCAATCTAGATTCCATTGGTGGGGTTACTATCGTATGATATTAACTCCACATTTTTATATGTAAAATACCTCATCATGTTGCAATTAGTATTTTTGTCTCTCTTATTATGTTAAATTAAGGTACAAATTAAACGAAAAGACTCTTTCCTTTTCCAACATTTCCATTCATATTAATAGAGGATGACTTTACGTGGAAAGGAGCTTTGTTCAAATGTCCCATGTCAATAAACACCTTGCTCGTACCTTAGAACAACAGCATAAACGAAGTGTTAGAGGTTTATTTTTAAAAATTCAAGACTTAAACAATAAATGTACGTTATTAAGAAAGAGGCTAGAACCTCAGATAGATATGGCTGTTTATCAGAATGCTATTGATTATGTCAATGAATTTATTTCCCATACCACGATTCTCAATTTAAAATTTATTACCAATACACAAAACTTAGAAGTATTAGTATTACATACACTTTTATTATCATATGTATTAGAAAATGAAGATCCGCGTTCTTTTGAATATGAACAAAAGCTGCTTCATGAATATATTCAGGAAATTTTCGACTTAAACGAGCATGCAAAAACACTTTTTATTAATCATCAGGAAAAGATGCTTTACTATATTCAATCCCAACCAACATAAAAAAGACGATCTCGCAGTATATTTGCAACTAGATCGTCCTTTTTGAGTATATTTTTATTGTAGACCTTTAATAATAAGCGTTCGGACAGGTAGGAACTGCTCCCCTGTATCACCATAAGTAAGAATGACTTCATCACCTTCTTGTAAATAAATTGAAAGTGGTTCCGTCTCCGCACTCACTAAATAATTCTCCCCATTACTTAATAAAAACGAGACAATGGTAAAGTCACCTAAACGCTCTTTATATACGCGTAATACTTTCCCACTAGCATTTTTTTCAGTTGCATTTGAACTGCCATCTACCGTATTTCCTCCACGGCTTAGTGCTGTTTTATATAGTTTTAGTGCCTCTTTAGGAGTTGTTGCATAAACTGAAATTTCAGGATTTGCTGCAGAGACAATGAAATAGTTTTGTAAAAAACCATTTGAATCAAGCACTGCAGTTAACCAGCTAGCTTCCCCGTAAAAGTTATATAATACAGGCATTTCACCTGACCATTTTTTCTCGATAAATTTTTTCTCGATAATTTGTAAATTCCCTTGTGAATCCATATAAGATGAATCTAAATTTCCAGTATAGTAAGTTGCTTGACCTGTTCTAGCATTTGTTAAAGAATAACCAAGCATCGAATCGACACCCTCTTTAGGACTCGTAAAGTCTGTGAAATAATACATATCACCTTTTTCATCGAAAACCGGGCTAACATTTGATTCTGTTCCTTCATCTGAAGGAAGCTTTACATCCTTTTTACCAAACTTACTGTTCCAAAATCCATGAACATAATTTCCAAAGTAGCTGTTTTGTAAACTCACGGTCTCAGGTGAAACAGCTCCATCAATAAATTCTGGAACATCCTCTAACTTTACTACTTCGGATTTTCCTGTTAACGCATCCACCAATACAATCCCTTTTACATCAAAGCCATTACGTGCTGAAACAAATTCACCATAGGAACGAATGTAATAAGGCTTACCATCATCATCTACTTCAAGTTGTACATCTCCATAGAAAATAAGGAGTGGATGCTGGAGACGAATATGACGCTCTAAATTTGAATTTAAGTAAGCTGAAGGCACATACTTCATTGCTTGCTCTACAAATTTTGGATTATCTGCTGAATCTGTGGCACTCATCATAAAATAACCTGGAGTAGAGCCACCATTCATCCATTTAAAAAAGCCAGAAAATTCAACTGGAGCAATATACACATACTCACCATTTACTTTTTGAATTTGTAAGCGCCCTAATTCATAATAGCTCGTATTCGGCACTTGACCAAATGCTTTCTTCATTTTATTACGTGCAAATTTTGGAGGTACACTAGCTGGTGTTTGTGTTTCATCAAACGGCTTTATCTCTACCTCTTCCTTCATTTCTGCTGATGTAAATTTGTCGTTAGCATTCCATAAAGGAGCTGATAATACATATATGGCGACCCCTAAACTAGCTAAAAATAATACACCTTTTATCTTTCTTTCAATACCACTTGCAAGGGACGCCCCGCCTAATGTTAATAGAATAATAGCTGGCCAAAATGCAAGCCAGTTTACATCCATCTTTGTGACATATACTGTGATGCCAGTAGCTAGAAATCCTAGTACAAAGACACCTATAAAAAAGTAACCAATTACTTTTTTTGATTTTCCATCTTCTCGCTTCTTCGTAATAAGCGGTGTTAATAAAATACTCGCAATTAGTGCAATGACTGCTGAAGCTATTAATAGCTTGGTCATTTTATTCACCCTTTCTTAGCTAACTATCTACTTATTTACGGCTGCATTCGTAAAAAGTTTCATACATTGTCTGAGGAACGTGCCTTCTTAATTAATGATTTTTATTAAAAAAGAGGACTTTATAAAGGAAATTTTAACATAGATAAAGAATTTCAATGAAAAGGAGATGAAATAGTTGTTTAAAAAATTTTTAATTCCTGTCATCGCCGTGTTTGGTTTTTATTATATTTTTTTCTACTCCCATATAGAAGATAATCTAAAGCTAATCTTTAAAGTTATCCCTATGCTATTAATTATTATTTTAGCTGCTTCTCAAAAAGGCTTTAAAAAGTACCAGCTACTAATTGTTGTTGGTCTTGCTTTTTGTATGGTGGGTGATTATACATTACAGTGGTTTCTCATTGGACTAACAAGTTTCTTAGTCGGCCATATTTTTTATATCTTTGCCTTTTCGTCTACTAATGAACGCCAAGTACCAGCATGGGCAAAAGTAATTTTACTTGTTTATGGGGCAAGTATGGCTGTGTGGATTGCTGGAACGGTGCTTTACTCCGGGGATATTGTCCTAGGTATTGCAGTAATCGCATATATATCCATAATCTTATTGATGGGTTGGACTGCCATTCGTACAGGTTCCACTTTTGCGATAATCGGGGCGCTGTTATTTATCGCATCGGATTCCTATTTAGCTATTAATAAATTTGTAATGCCCCTATCCTTTTCACATGAGATAATTATGCTGACCTATTACAGTGCTCAATTACTTATAGCTTTAAGCATCCTTCAATATTCCGAAATCCGAAGTAAAGTGTTACAATAAAATCAATTATGCCTCGGCATAATTGCGTCCTGAATCGCTTTGTGCTTAGGCCCGCAGATGTTTTTTGTGCGAAAGCGCAGTGCTGACGAAGCGTCCGATCCCGTGAAATCTGCTGGGGGCTTTGGGCTAACTTGATGTTGGTCTCTCAAATCGAGTGTTGTTGTTGTTGCTGTCGCTTCGCTTTCGCACAGAGAAAACCGTATTGCTGTCGCTTCACTTTCGCACAGATGAATTGCCACAGGGCGTGACGTTCTTAGACTTTGGACACCCGCTTATAGAAATTAAACATACACATTAGGAGGCCATACTTTATGAAAGAACAAGTAATCGAGCGATTAATTCGTTATGCAAAAATTGATACACAATCCGACTTTACAAGCGAAACAACTCCTTCTACACAAAAGCAATATGATTTATTGCACATTCTTAAAGACGAACTAGCTACAATAGGCTTAACGGATATTACATTAGATGAAAATGGTTATTTATTTGCTACTTTAGAGGCAAATACAGATAAAGAAGTACCGACTATCGGCTTCTTAGCACATGTCGATACAGCTACTGATTATACGGGTACAAATGTCTATCCACAGCGTATTGATAATTATGACGGCGGAAATATTCAGTTAAATGAAAATTTAGCAATGTCACCAACAGATTTTCCAGAGCTTAAAAATTATGTAGGGCAGACATTAATCACAACAGATGGTACTACATTATTAGGCGCAGATGATAAAGCTGGTATTGCAGAAATTATGACGGCAATGGAATACCTTAAAAACAACCCTTCTATTAAGCATGGTAAATTACGTGTAGCCTTTACGCCAGATGAAGAAATTGGCCGTGGTCCACATAAATTTGATGTAGCTGCTTTTGGGGCCGATTATGCTTATACGATGGATGGCGGACCACTTGGCGAGTTACAATATGAGAGCTTTAATGCTGCAGGTGTAAAGATTGTGACAAAAGGTACTAGTGTACACCCTGGTTCTGCAAAAAACAAAATGGTCAATGCCATCACAATGGCTATTGCCTTCCAAAATGAAATGCCTACTGATGCAGTACCAGAAAAAACAGATGGCTATGAGGGCTTTATTCACTTAATGGGCTTTAAAGGAGCTATCGAGCATACAGAGCTTTCCTATATTGTACGTGACCACGATCGTCAAAAGTTTGAGGACAAGAAGCAGCTTATGCTTGACGCAGCAGCCAAAATTAAAGCTCAATTTGGCGAGGATGCATTAAACATTACTATTGAAGATCAATACTATAATATGGGTGAAAAAATTGAACCTGTAAAAGAAATTGTTGACATAGCACGTACAGCAATGGAAAAATTAGATATTACACCGATTACTTTACCGATCCGTGGTGGTACTGATGGCTCACAGCTATCTTATATGGGCCTACCAACACCAAATATTTTTGCTGGTGGCGAAAATATGCACGGTAAATATGAATATGTATCTGCTGAAACAATGGAAAAGGCGACACAGGTTATTATTGAAATTGTTCAGCTATTTGAACAGCAAGGAAAATAATATATAATTTTAATTACGAAGAAGGGCTTGGTCCTTTCTTCGTAATTTTTTCAGCATCAATTTCGCCTTGGCGTAATTGTAGCTGCCGCTTTGCTTTCGCTACAGATAAACAATGCGTCCGGATTTTGAATTGTGCCCAGGCCTGCAGATGTTTTTTGCGCGAAAGCGTAGCGACAGCAGCACCGAGGCAGGTCAGTTAGCCGTTTTCGCAGGATGCGAAGGTTTTAGGCAAACATCCTTTTATTCATTCCTTTGGAAATCCTTGACATCCGCCGGAGGCTTTATCTTCGACATCCACTGAAAAGGAACCAAAACCTTATTCATCTCACCACCTGGAGAGATGGGAGTCTGCTGCTGTGCGAAGATAAATAACTGAATTTTCGAATTACATATTAACATTTCACTTACGAATTATTAACTCAAATTGAGGTGACTTCTTTGAAAGAAATTGCATTAGGTATTTTGGCTTCCCTATTTTTTGCTGTTACATTTATCTTAAATCATGCAATGGAGATGCAGGGTGGTAGCTGGTTATGGAGTGCATCTCTTCGTTATTTCTTCATGCTTCCGTTTTTACTCGTAATTGTCTTCTACAGAAGGGGCTTTCCCCAATTATCTGGCGAAATGAAAGCACAGCCTATCGCATGGCTACTATGGAGCTTTGTTGGTTTCGTATTATTTTATGCACCTCTTACATTCGCAGCAGCCTTTGGTCCAGGTTGGCTCGTTTCTGGAACATGGCAGTTTACAATCGTTGCTGGTGTATTACTTGCTCCCCTCTTTGTTTCGATCGTAGCGGGAAAAACAGTGCGTCAAAAAATACCACTTATCTCATTACTGATTTCATGTGTTATTTTAGCTGGTATTTTGCTTATTCAAATACCACAGGCACAATCTGTTCCAATGAAAAGCCTAATGCTTGGCATCCTGCCTGTTGTAGTCGCATCGTTTGCTTACCCTCTTGGCAATCGCAAAATGATGGAAATATGTGGAGGACGTATTGATACATTTCAGCGAGTTCTCGGTATGACAATAGCTTCTATGCCAGCATGGATTATTATGGCTATCTATGCCCTGGCAACAGTTGGGCTACCTTCAATAAATCAAATGCTGCAATCTTTGCTTGTCGGTATCAGCTCAGGCGTTATTGCCACAATCTTATTCTTCATTGCGACCGACCGAGTACGAGACCATCAAGGTAAACTTGCAGCAGTTGAAGCAACACAATCGACTGAAATTCTTTTCGTTATTATTGGTGAAGTATTATTACTTGGCATTACCTTCCCGGACCCAATTGCTTTAGCAGGTCTAGGTGTCATTATTGTGGGTATGCTTTTACACAGCTACTATACAATGGTGCTAGGGAAAAAAGGTGCTAATCAACAATCTACCTCTCATAACAGCTCTACTCTGTGATGTACATTCATACTGTTGAAGAATCTCAATCCCTATAGCCATGTATTTTATCTTTTGTTGAAGGCAATAAAAGCCCTAAAATTAAACAGGTGAGGAAAAACAATTCTTTTTCCTCACCTGTTTTTCCTTTCACCCTTCAAGCAAAGTAAAGGAGTTGTTATTCATAGGACCTTAGTTCGCTGCTATTTCCATTAATATAACCATAGCCTGGTGCAAAAAGTTCTCCATAGGATGTTTCCACAACATTGTTAAAAGTGCCTGTTGAGTTTGTGAATGTGTAATGAATGGCACGAACAAACCCTTCATTTTTCATTCCGTTCTCTATTTTAGTCACTTTTGAGCCTTCTGTAACTGGCTTATCAAAAATATATTTGATACCATCCTTTTCATAATTAAAGGTTTGTTCTGTTTCAAGATAGTCAATGAACTGATTGTTGCTCTGCGCTTCAAAACGATTATTAGTCGTTTTCTTGTATACACCATTCGTATACACTAGTTGTTGAAGCGTATCATTTGGCAAGAAAGATGTTGTAATAACCGGTGATTCGTTCGGTTTTATGGTAGCTAGGACTTTTTTTGGTACATAATATGTTTCCCCATCTATCTCAATCCAAGCTGTCATATTTTTTTCAGTCAATAACATTACTTCATCAAAACGCTTTAGTTCTTTTGACTTTTTACCTTTACCAACTACACCATATCGAATATAGCGTTTCTCTTGAGCTTGCACAGGTTGGAGTAATGTTACAGGAATATATGTAAAAATAAAATCTTCTCCCCATGTCCCTAGCTCTTGCATTCTAATATATCCATTTATTTCAATTCCTAACGATTGAAAAACAGTTCCTTTTGAATATTTTCCTCCCGCATTTCTTCCAGCCATTGGACCTCTTAAGTGCCGTGTATCAGCTGTTAGCTTATAGAGGCCTTCATCTCTTTTTATTGTTTCGGCAATGCGAATATCTGTGGCATCAATATAGCCCCCTCTAATATTTCCCTCAGATTGGTACGTATAATCGTAATATAGATTTTCACCAATAACAATATCATAGCTAGGGGACCCATATTCAAATCCTTTTAAATAATGTGTTCCATAGTTTAAGTTTGAGGCTTGACCATTGATGTTGATATAACCGGGATTATCATAAAGCGAAGCGCGTATGTTCAGAGGTACTTTCTTAAAAACAACTAAATCCGTCGCTTGGACACGGTAACCCGAACTCATCCAATAAAATGTTTTGTTGTCATACTTTTCGATATCATACACTCGGAAATAGTTATTGCGCTTGACTGTCATAGAGCTATATGTTCCGTTTGCATTCTTCTTATATACTTTCACATCTTTTGTAAAGGTCATTTTTCCCGTTTGCCCCTTCACAACTTGTGCCCCATCCCACTGTGCTTCCGCCGCTTTAGATGATGATGGGTTTATAAAAAAGGCTAACACGATGAGCAAAGTGATCATATATTTCTTCATTCATTTCCCTCCATTATTTCTAATTAAGTTCCCATTTTTATCATACCATATCCATTCTGTTACTTATTTCCCCTATTTAAAGACAATCGAAAAAAGAGCAACTTATCCATAAAGGCATAAGTTGCTCTGAGATTTTACGTTCCCAAAAAATGAGGGGGGTTTTAGGAGCGTTATCATGAACTAGCAAACTTCTGGAGAAAAGTAGCTAAAGTTCATCCTCTCTACACTGTATTGTAGAGGAGGAATAATCTTTATACGATAATGATAATCATTATCAATTAAAATGTCAACAGTAATCTGAAAATTAATTATTAATTTTTTTATAATGCCTTCTTCAACGAGCGATAATGCAAAAAGCCTCCTACACAAAAGCCGATTATGCTATTGAAGAAGCAATGCCTACCATACCTGTAGCTGCGACATCAAAAACCTACCTTTCAGATATGTTTAATGTATTTTACTATATTGCTTTCCATTTGTGAAGCAAAATTGAATAATTTATAATTGAAATAGCAGACGATTGAAAGAATAGGTGATAACAATGCCAGCATTAACGATGGATCAAGTTCGACAATTAAATTCCTACAGCATTTATACGACAGAGCCGAAACGAACATTATTTACATTAGCCGATATACATAAGGACTTTTACCATCCTGACTTTTTAAATCTGATGATGGGTATTACGGACGCAGCCACAGAAGCAGCAGCCATCTCCCATTTTGGACGCCGCTATGGAATGTTTTTCGCAATGCAGTTTTACATGCTAGCTGCCTATGACGAGGTGTGGGATGGAAAGCCAATTGAGCTTCGCTTTGACGCAGCAAAGGAATTTAACAGCTATACAGTCGCAATGTTTGTCAACCCAAATGATTGGCGTTACGTGGATGAGGATGAACGTCAGTCAGTTATCGAGAAGATCTTATATGATGGGCATGTTATTGTGCAACAGCTTCGTAAAGTGACATCTGTTTCGCCCTTGACAATTTGGGAAAATTTCTTTGGTTATCTACTGTGGCATTATCATATGTTGTTATCGAATCCTGGCTTAGCAGACCAAGCGATGGATGATATTGAAATATTAGAGGATCCTAAAACTTGGGCACGTTTCTCAAACAAGTCTTGGTGGGCACAATATACAGGCGGTCAAAGCCCATCCAATTTAGTAAATGTCCCTGTCCGAAAATCGTGTTGTTTTTCCAAGGACATACCTGGTTTAATGGCTTGTGGCTTTTGCCCAATAAAAAAATAACAAACCTTTGCAAAAAGGCCCTGCTCTTCGCAAACTGTGAAGAACAGGGCTTATATTTTATTTACTTTTCATAAACAACGAGCCAATCATTTTGGTCTTCATACATGGAAGTACCAGTATAACCCTGTTTTAAAAGCTGCTGCTGACCAACCGTATCATCCATCGATATTGTTTTCTTTTCTTTAAAAATTGGTAGCTCCTGTCGTAAATCTTTAAAGAAAATATAGCGTAATTTATCAACGTACTTAATCTTTAACCCTTTTACCACTAAACCTTGCGCGAATTTATCCTTTAAGCTTGGAATATTATACGGCTTAACAGTAGAGCAAACGTAATCATATTTCGATAAATCAATCTGACTCATAATAATATTAGCTAATATTTTTTGTAAGCCAAAGCCGCGGTATTTAGGAGAAACATTCGAGATTTCTTGATATAAAACACGATTGAATGCATCCTCCGTAATCCCACAATCATAGCCAAGATGCTCATTATCTACAGGAGGATTTAAGAGCGCACGGAAGGCTATTAGCTCCTGCCCGACATAAGCACCTATCATCATGCCATTGCCTTTTAAAATATATTCAAATTCTTCAGAAGTAAGTGGCTGTAAAATACTTTGGTCCACTAACGATTCATAAACCTCAACTTGTAAATTCTCAATTTCTTGTAAATGCTGAAGATCTAGAGTTGTTACATAAAACAGTGTTTCTCCAAGCATTCCTTCATAGACTTTTTCCATAATGTATCTCCTTAGGCCGTTACAACCGTTGAAAATTTACATAATTCTTTAAGAATCGCTTCATCTACATCTATACCTAAACCGGATTTCTCATTTAAACAGATGAACGGAACATCATAATGTAGGTTTCCAACATCCTTAGAGAACTTTAATGGACCTGTTAATTCTACACTTGTCATAATTTTTTTAGAGAATGCCACATGGAAGCCTGCTGCTGAGCCAACAGATGATTCTACCATTGAACCGACCTGGCACTCAATGCCTGCCATTTCAGCCATCACAGCTAGCTTCATAGCAGGATAAATGCCACCACATTTCATTAGTTTTATATTTACCTTGTCTGCTGCTCGCTTAGCAATAATTTCACGCATCTCACGTACGCCACGAAGTCCTTCATCAATCATTAGTGTAACATCGGATTTTGACTTAATCTCAACCATTCCGTCAATATCCTCACTATCTACTGGCTGCTCTAACCAATCTATATTTAAGTCCTTCATTGCACGTAAACCTTGTAATGTAGTGGACGCATTCCCCCATCCTTGATTAACATCTACTCGAATGGCAATGTCATCTCCTACCCGTTCACGCACCGCTTTAATACGGGCAACATCACGTACAACTTCTGTTCCTACCTTCATTTTAAATGAACGATAGCCCATTTCTACTCGATCTGCTGCCTCATCTGCCATCGCTTCTGGCGTTCCAATGCTCAACACATGTGTGATTGGGAATTTCTCATGATAACGTCCCCCTAACAGCTGATACACTGGAACCTGCAGTGCTTTCCCAGCAATATCAAAACAAGCTATATCAATGGCAGCTTTTGCGGCAGGTACATCCTTGACAATTTTATTCATTTTATCGTGGATTTTTTCAAATTCAAGTGGATTCGCTCCAATAATCGCAGGAACTAGCTGATTTTTTAAAACAGCATATGTGCTTTCCCATGTTTCCCCTGTTACATGCTCATCTGGCACAGCTTCGCCAAAGCCTATAATACCGGTATTTGTCGTAACCTTTAAAATAATAGAAGGCATTGAGTCATATGTAGCATAGCTAATTACGAATGGTTCAATTAATGGTAAATGAATTGCAAAAATTTCTACTTGTTGGATTTTCATTTTTATCAATCTCCTATATAATTTAGTTGTCGTTAATATGTCGCTAATTGTTGAAAAATAAAGAGAAGGAATGTTACCTATGTCTACTAAAATAGCAGTTATTTGCTCTAAAGCATTTATGAAACGTATTACTAGTATCGCACAAAACATTAAGAATATTCAATTAGAATTTTATCCTTACAGCCATCCTGAAGAGGCACCGATTTTACTAAAGCAAATTAGACCATGTGATGCGCTATTGCTTGGCGGAACATTGCCTTATCTACATGTTCAATCGTCTTTATCGGAAATACCAATCCCTTGGAATTATATAAAACAAGACGAAACTGCTATTTCTACAACATTGCTATCAGTAATGGCCAATCATGCAATATCTTTAAGTAGAATTTCTATCGATGTGATGGATTCAATTTTTGTTGAAAATGTTTTAAAAGATATTGAGTATTCTGGTCCAAGACCCTTTATTCAGCAAATCGCTGTTACGAGGCCTACTCAAGAAATACTTCAGCATCATATTGCTTTATGGAATGCCCAAAGCATTGATTTTGTTATTACAAGTATTCATAGTGTTTTTGATGAATTACAAAAACATCAAATACCCGCTATGCGTATGATAGACGCTACAAACTCTATTGTTCAACACTTGGAAGAAACAAGGTCTCAATCACTTTTAACTAAATCTGAATCTGTGAAAGCCGTTGTAGGGATATTAGAAATGCCAGAGAACCATTCATTTGACACCTATATTTTATCAAAAATCACTACAGCTACACATTCAACCTATAAACAAATTACAGCAAATTCTTTTGAACTTTATACAACAGCAGGATATTTGCAAAATACCCTCGCAAAAGAAAATTTGCAAAGTTTAATGCAACAAATCAAAATACCATTTAAGCTTGCTTTTGGTTTTGGCCACTCCATTCCTGAGGCGAGCCAAAATGCAAAAAACGCATTATCCTTTGCTAAACCCTATGAAATCTTTATACTTGATGAACATAAAAATTTACTAGGTCCGTTTCCAAAATCGGACATCAAGCTTGCTTTAAAAACGGATGATCCTTACGTTTTACAAATGGCAAAGCTAACAAGCCTAAGTCCTTTAAATATTTCTAAAATCATCGACTTTAGCCGAGAGCATCAATCAGCTCAATTTACTGCTTACAATCTTTCAGAATACCTTCAAGTGACAAGACGTACAACAGAGCGTATTATAAAAAAATTAGTAGACAATGGCTATGCTAAAGTTGTAGGAGAAGAAATGACCCATCAGCAAGGTCGCCCACGCACAATCTATGAATTGAACTTTGCTATTTATTAAAAATTCTCGCAGATACTTTTGGCATCTGCGAGACTATTGTTAGCTAGTAGATGAGATAGAATTAGTCCACTGCCACCATATTCGCATCGTTTATTTCTTGCTCCTTTTTACGCTTCTCTGCCTCTGCAATTTCTTCAGGAGTTAGTTTTACTATTGCAAACCCGATATAAGCATAGATTATTGAAATAATAGGTACAGTGAAGTTAAGAATCGCATATGGTGCATATTCCATTGCACTTACGCCTAATGTTGCTAAAATAAACACACCACAAGTATTCCAAGGGAAGAATACGGACGTTAATGTTCCCCCATCCTCTAACGCACGAGATAGGTTTTTAGAATGTAAACCACGCTGCTGATAAACACCTGCAAACATACGTGAAGGTACTACAATTGAAATATATTGCTCTGAACATGTAGCATTCGTTGTGATACAAGCTGCTATCGTTGAAGCAACTAGACTACCTGTAGATTTAGCAAATTTCACAATAACGTTCATAAGTGCTTTTAACATGCCGGAGTATTCTAAAATACCACCAAACGTCATCGCTACGATTGTCATTGAAACCGTATTCATCATTGAGTCTAAGCCACCACGGTTAAATAGCTCGTCCACCATGTGATTACCTGTTGAGATTTCAAATCCTGCCTGTAATGCGTGTACAGCACTTGCTGCTGAACCACCTTGTACAAAAATTTGTAATAAGAAACCTGAAATAATCCCAATAATTAAAGCAGGAATTGCTGGCACTTTTTTTGCAACTAATACAATAACACCGACTGGAACAAGTAATAGCAAAGGAGAAATAACAAAGCTTTCCTCCATTACTTTTAAAGTTGTTAAAATTTCTTCTGACTTCATAGAGACATCTGCAAATTTTCTTCCCATAATGCCAAAGACAACAAGCGCAATGACAAGAGCCGGAATTGTTGTGTAAAGCATATGCTTAATATGATCAAAAAGATTAGTTCCGGTTAAACCTGCTGCAAGATTGGTCGTATCGGATAAAGGCGACATCTTATCACCAAAATATGAACCTGAAATAACAGCTCCAGCAATCATTGCTGCCGGAATTCCCATACTTAAGCCAATCCCCATTCCAGCAACACCGATTGTTGCCATTGTAGACCATGAGCTACCAATCGCCAATGAAACGATTGAACATAACAGCATAATTGTTACTAAGAACCATGCTGGAGAAATTAATTTTAAGCCGTAATAAATCATTGTTGCTACGACACCGCCACCAATCCATGCACCGATTGTCAAACCTACTAAAATAATAATGACAATTGCTGGTAAAGCTAGACGTATGCCCTTATACATCATTTCCTCAATTTCCATCCACTTAAATCCATGTAATTTGGCAACAATTGCTGCTACTGTTGTGCCAACAAGAAGAGGTACGTGAGGGCTTTGCTCTAATACAACTACTGTAATAAGCATTGTAATAATCATAATTGCAAAAGTTAAAAGTGCCCAAAGAGCATTAATTTCTTTTTTCATGGTCCCATCCCCTTTTTTTGCACCTGATTACTTTGTCGAATTTTTAAGGCGCAAATAATTTTTTACGTTTTTTAGCTTAATATTCAAAAAATTAAAAGTCAACGCAAAAAATTTATGCCTCTCAAGCAAATCTCACTATTTTAGCGTAATAAAACGCTTTCAAGTAGCTATTAAAAACAATGCAAACCCTTGTATATCCATACATTTTGTGAAATGTTCATACAAAAAAGCTATATTAAAAGAAAATATAATCTTTTAATATAGCTTTATTTTTTATTAGGATTTTGGATTTTTTTCTAATACACATGCAAGTACTTTTGCAGCATCGATCAGCGCACTACGCTCAAAGGTCATCTTAGGATGATGTAATCCTGGTGCCAAATTAGCCCCAATACCTATCATCGCCGCTTTTAGTTCTGGTTTTTTCACCGTGTAGAAATGGAAATCATCGCTACCTGGTGTAGTGATTTCATCCGCCAAATGCTCCTCACCTAACGTTTCAATGATTGCCTCTTTCGCCATTCTTGCTGCAATTGGTGAAACTTCAGCACCTGGCGTGTAATCAATCCATTTCCAGTCCATATCAATTTCAAACTGTAACTGTATAGCTTTTAAACCAGACTCAATACGACTTCGGAGTAATTCGAGCTGTTGATTTTGCTGTGCGCGAATATCCATCGAAAAGCTAGCATTACCCGGAATAATATTTGTACTACCGCCATCTGCAATAATTTTTGTTAGTTTTGCAGAGTGTGGTTCAAACGGTGATAGATGAATACTGTTCAGCATTTGTTGAACAGCCATAATCACATCAATAGCATTCTTACCTTGATGTGGTCTTGCACCATGTGCATCTATACCTTGAATTGTTCCCTCTAAAAAATAAGCTGCACCATGATGGATGGCTGGAGAAACCTTTCCAAGTGGCAATTCTTCAATTGGTCTTAAATGTACACCGAATAAATGCGATACCCCTTCAACTGCTCCACGATCATAGGCTGCACAGGCTCCATTTCCTAGTTCTTCAGCAGGTTGAAAAATAAACCGAACACGATGTTGCAAGGGCAGATCTTTAAGTAGTAATAATGCACCAAGAACCATTGTCATATTTGCATCATGACCACAAGAGTGATTCGCCTGCCATTTCCCATCTACCTCTTGCCACAACGCATCAATATCTGCTCTAACAGCAACGATCTCATCCCCTGTCCCAATTTCAGCAATTAATCCAGGCACATCGCCTAATAAACGATAGGACACATTTAATTCGTCTAGTATGGACGCAATTTTTTTAGTTGTCTCAAATTCCTTCCAGCTTACCTCAGGAAATTTATGAAAATGATCAAACCATTGAAATATTGATTCTTCTAACGTTACAATATCTGACATCATTACACCTCATACTCATTTTTGTTTCCCATTATACATGAAATAATTTCAGAAAAGTACATATGTAATTCGACCCATATTCAAATATTTTATACAAATTTCATATTTCGTATATACGAAACAAAAGGACTGTGCTGAAAGTTTAGTCTCTTTCACACAGTCCATCAAATACATATTATAAACTTGTAAAAAAACCTTGTGGATATTCATCATAGTGAATGATTGTTGCCTGCTCTTCATTTTTTTCTTCTTCCATCGCTAATTCAGGCTCTTGATCCATTAAATACGTTTCAAACTTTGAATTGAACAGCTTTTTCATTTTACCACTCCTATTTAATAGAATTTTCTGATAATAGCATTATACATTGCCTTTTTATAAAAAAGCAACAAATAATGCTACATATGCATAATAAATATAAAACCAATCACTTAATTAGATTAATATAACCCATAATATGGATAAAGATTTTTCAGAAAGTAAAAAAAGAATCTACATGAAAACTATAGGGAAAATAAACCTTATACAATGGTTTAATCCCTATAATAATCAGCAGATTCCTGTTAAATTTCATTAAGTATTTAAGACGCTGTCACACTAGTATCATTCTTGTCCCTTTTGCCAGGAATGTCTTTATGCTGTGTTATAAACTGAATGATAAACAATATGATAAAAATCGCTAACCCTGCCCAATCTGAGAATTTCTCTGGATAGATTAGTAATAGACCAGCAGCAATTGCTATCAAACGTTCTACCCAAAGCATTTTACGATACCAGTAACCGATTACCCCTGCTCCAATCGCTACCATACCAGTAATTGCAGTAAATACGACCCATAAAATTTGCGGTATCGTAGTATCAATCATTAGTAACGCCGGTGAAAAGACAATCATGTAAGGAATAATAAACGCTGCAATGGCAAGCTTGGCTGAGTTTACACCTGTTTTAATAGGATCTCCTCCAGAAATACCCGAGGCCGCAAAGGCTGCGAGTGCTACTGGTGGTGTTATATCAGCAATAATGCCGAAATAGAACACAAAGAAATGAGCCGATAATAAGATAACTACTGGCACCAATTCCTGTGGTGTGTTCGGTGATAATAAAGCTACGATTGCAGGAGCAGCAATTGTTGATGTTATGACATAGTTTGCAGTTGTAGGAGCCCCCATTCCTAGTATTAATGAGGCAATCATAACAAAAATTAGTGTTAAAATAATGCTACCTCCAGCTAATGATACTAAACTATTTGCGAGACTTAAGCCTAAGCCTGTTTTTACTACAACACCAACGATAATACCTGCACAGGCAGTTGCTGCTACTACACCAAGAGCTGTACGTGCTCCTTCAACTAGTGCATCAATAATATCTTTTGGCTTTAATCGTGTTTCTTTATTAAACATTGCTACACCTATAGAAATAATAATGCCGTAGAGAGCAGCACGCATCACTGGTGTACCTGTTAGCATTAATATGATGATCGCGATAATTGGTAACAGCAAATAAATTTTCTTAAATACCTCTCGTCGATTTGGCATTTGATCATCACGTAAACCCTTTAACCCTACACGCTTTGCCTCAAAATGCGTCATAATCCAAATACCTGTAAAATACAACAGCGCAGGTATTGCAGCTGCCTTCGCAATATCCCAATATGTTATGCCACGTCCAATAAATTCTACCATTAAAAATGCTGCTGCACCCATAATTGGTGGCATTAACTGACCACCTGTAGAGGCCGCTGCTTCAACTGCACCCGCAAACTCTTTTCGATACCCAAGCTTTTTCATCATAGGAATTGTATATGAACCTGATGTTACAACATTCGCAACAGAACTTCCCGAAATTGTCCCCTGTAACGCACTGGAAAACACCGCTACTTTAGCAGGTCCCCCAATTAATTTACCTGCAAGAGCTACTGCCAAATCATTAAAATATTGCCCTACTCCCGTCTTTACTAGAAAAGCACCAAACAGTAAGAATACAAAGATGAATGTAGCAGAAACACTAATTGGCGTACCAAAAATACCATCAGTCGTATAATACATAAGATTAACGATACTCTCTAAATCTTGACCTCTATGTGCCATAAATGAAGGAAAATATGGACCAAAGTACGCATAGATCAAAAACACAACTGCAATGATTGTAATTGGCAATCCAACTGCACGACGAGCTGCCTCAAGAACCAATACAACAGCAATTATCCCAACTATAAAATCTATTTGTGTAATCGTTCCATTACTATTAACAAGCTCCGTGTAATTGATAGTCCAATAGGAACCTACTAAAATGGATAAGATTGCTAAAATATAATCAAACCATGCGATTTTATGCTTCGCCGCTTTTTTCCGAACAGGGAACAGCAAGAAAATAAGTGTTAAACCAAATCCTAAATGAATTGTACGCTGTATTTGAGCTGGAAATTGACCAAAGATTGCTGTGTATAATTGAAACAATGAAAATGCTAATAGTCCAAAGAAAATGACATGCTTCATGATGCCAGTAATTGTTCGTACATTCGATTCTATATCGTATTTCTCAAGGATTGCTTGCTGCTCCTCAGCAGATATTTGTTCGAATTCTTCTACTTTTTCTTTGTCTTCTAATTTTTGCTGTTTTGTCATCTCATCCTTACTCCTTTCCATTGTTCATAAAGTGATAAACGCTTCACCTCAAATAAATAAGAACTACCCCTTTGTAAATCTTTTTTTAAATCATATTCATAGTGCTCGTATATCAACACAAGATCTAAATCTAAATCACCAATTAATATCGTAAAATTGTCGATAATTTCGTTGTTAAACTGTAAATAATATTTACCGTCATGTTCTGTAAATATTTGATTCTCCTCAGCATAGCTCGGCATACCAATTGCTAAATCTTCATACTCCATTCCTACCATTTGAATACGCTTCCCACCTATGTATTGATAATGTTCTAGCACATCCGATTTATGAATAGAATGAGTGTATCTAATTTGAAAGGTCTCCTCAGTTGTTAGTGGTATATAATGCAGTATTGGATGCACAGTGCGCGTTTCCGTAAATGCGAATACCTTTTGGAAGGGGAGAAAAATAACTAGGCATAAGATACTACATAAAATAGCAAAAACTATAAGTACTTTCCTCTGTCGCACAACATTTGTTCCTCCACTTAAAAAGCTATTGACTTTTCACCATGATTTAAAGTAAGAAAAAAGACCCGAAGCTTTACGCAACCCGAGCCTCTTTATATTTGCTGAAATTACTTTTCACTCACTATAAGTGATGATTGTTAGCTAATACATTATTTCTTTTCATCAAAGTACTTTTGTGCACCTGGGTGAACATCAATACTAATACCAGCTAAACCAGTTTCTGCTTTGATGAATGCTCCTTTTGGATGGGAAATTTTACCTGCGTTATCATAAATAGCCTTTGTCATTGAATAAACAACATCATCTGAGAGATCTTTCCTCACTGCAAGCATTGCAAGAACAGACACTGTTTCAGTATCCTTAGCAATACCATAAGTTCCAGCCTTTACTGTATCTTTTGCATAGTATGGATATTTCTCAATTAATACATCTGCTTTACCAGGATCTACACCGATAATATTTACTTTCGTCGTGGCATTTAATGCCTCAACTGCCGCTGTTGGTGTACCAGCTGTTATAAATGCTGCATCAATTTGACCTGATTGAAGACCATCTGTGGATTCCCCAAAATCGAGGTTTTGAGCTTTAATATCATTCATTGTTAGTCCATGAACTTCAAGTAATTGTTCAGCATTTGCATAAGTTCCAGACCCTGGTGCACCTACAGATACCTTTTTTCCTTTTAAATCTGCATATGATTTTATTCCAGATGCCTCAGTTGTAACTAGTTGTACCGTCTCTGGATAAAGAGCACCTAAAGCCGCAATTGTATCAATTTTCTTTTTGAACATTAACTTTCCTTCAGTAGCATAATAAGCAATATCTGTTTGAACAAATGCAATCTCACCTTTGCCCGCTTCCAATGCATTCATGTTTGCAGCAGAGGCTTGTGATACCTCAGCAGTAGTTTTAATACCTGTTTCTGTAGTAATAAAATCAGCAAATGTTCCACCTAATGCATAGTAAGTTCCCTGTGTTCCACCTGTAAGTAAGCTCATTAGTTTAATGTCGGATGCTGGCTTGTCAGAAGATGCCGAATTATCCTTATCCTTGGTACCTGTTCCGCCATCGGCCCCGCATGCAGCCAGAATTAAGAGTGCAAATGCTGTTAAGAGCAGAAATAGATTAAAGCGCTTTTTCTTCATAGTAACCTTCCCCCTTGGTTATATTTAAGAATCTATTTAAAATTATCAAATTTAGTATAATAATGTCAATCTATTTATGGTAAATTCAGTATTTTTGAAAAATACAATCATTTTTCAAACCAATTCTAATCATATCTCTATTACCCCGAAATATTCTCTATTAAACAATAAATTACTACCTTAATAAATTCCGCTTTAAAATAAAACGAAATGTATATGTATAAAAATGCAGAAATAGCTTCTATTTTTTAATTACCATTTCAAAAAAATACTGTACCTAAAGCAATTGCCTTCAGATACAGTACTCACTATTATTGAATGACTCCACAAGCAATTCTTGCACCAGAATTACCAGCAGGATCTGTTTTATAGTCGTCTTCGGATTCATGGATAACTAAGGCTGTACCTTCCCCGTTTAGCAACGAATTAGCCGCATTTTTTTCTAGTGTCAGCCCTTCAGCTAAAAAATTCAAATCCACATTGCCATCATCACCAACTTCTAAATTTGGAAGATCTCCTAAATGATAGCCTTTTGGATTAAGCTTCCCGTGCTCTTTAGATGTTGGATTAAAATGTGGTCCAGCAGATTCAAAGGTTGGCGGTTCGCATTTCCCAACTGCATGTATATGAATTCCATGCGTCCCTGGTGGCAATCCCGATAACGCTAGCGTCATCATAACCCCATTATCCTCTTCTTGAAAATACGCATTTCCATAGCTTTCATTATCTTTACCAATTACTTTTGCGGTTGCTGTCAGTGGGGATTTAGCATTAACCGCGACTTTCTCTTCCTTTTTTTCAAAAAAACCACAGCCCCCGACAAACACCAATAAAGACATAAATACCAAGCTTATTTTTTTCATATTAATTACCTCCTTTATTTTGATGGTTCCCAACAATCCTTACACTTATGCGGTTCCTCAAAAAAATAAAAGAGACATCTCCAATGAGATATCCCTTTTCCTGACATCAATTTAAAACCTTCACTGTTACCTGCTTGACGCCCCACTTCCGGGCTTGTCCCTCTGAAGGGATAAAGACATCAATTTTATTGCCTTTAATGGCACCGCCAGTATCTGCCGCGATTGCCTCCCCATAACCTTCAACCCAAACCTTTGTGCCTAGAGGAATAACCCTTGGATCTACAGCAATTACCTTTAAATTTGGATTAGATCGAATATCTGTACCATTTGCCGTAATACCTGAACAGCCTTCACAATATGCAGTATAAGCAGTTGCACGCATCGTTAATGTTTTACCTGTCCCCTTTGTTGCGGCACTTCCCCCTTTTGTAGTTGTTGCTGGCTTTTGTACTTTATTTACGGTTGGTTTTGTTTTTGGCTTTGCGGCTGACGCCTTAATGGCTAATTGCTCCCCTGCAAAAATTAAGTCAGATGAGAGATTATTCCATTCCTTTAATTCTGCAATCGTTACATTATTTGTGAGTGCAATATTAAATAAAGTATCACCTTTTTCAATAAGATGTTGATCCTTAGGCTTCTCATCACCCTTAACTATGCTTAAAGTTTGCTCTGGATATATCCATGTCGAATCTATTTCACTTATTTGCTGTAATTCTTCTATAGATAAATTAAAAACTTTTGAGATTCCCCAAAGTGTGTTGCCAATTTGAACCCTGTCTATTTCCTCAGCAGAGGAAGAACCCGTAAATACACTTAGACTAAAGGTCAATGCCACAGCTAATACAAATGCTTGTTTTTTCATATTTCATATTACCTCCATATTTTATTATTTTTTTGCAATCTGGTGCTAGCACGCTAGAGATAGGCTCTTCTATGCAATCGATGCTAGAGAATGCGTTTAATAACTCAGGACAATGGACCTGATATTACAAATTATTACTATAAAAACAGAAAAATATACAATACCGATCATATATTTAGCAGATAACACAATTTTATGGGATAAAAACTAAAACAAATGTTAATGATTCACATCTTTTAAATGTTGGAAAAACAATGTTTTCATCCGATAATAGAGGAAAGGAGGAATGTAGGATGGAGACTTATTCGATATTGGTTTCTAAGGAGCTAAAGCTGCAAAAAGATAGACTACCACACGCAATGCGAGACGCACTCCATTTAAATATGACCTTGTTAATCATTGTCAAATTGATTGTCAATAAATCTCAACAGCTTTCTAACAATCGAATGTACAAAGGAACCGTGATAGAAATTTCATATTAACCTATCCTCATTTTCGATTTAGGTTAAAAACATCTGAAAGTTGGTGCCCTTTTTGATTCGAGTAATTGTTATGGACGATGAGCCATTAGCTCTTATAAACATGGAGAAAAAGTTAGAGGAGTTTGATTCAATAGAGGTTATTAAAACTTTTACAACTGTAAAAGAATTGATGGCTGAAGGACCAAACCTATCCTTTCAAGTAGCATTTTTAGATATTGAAATGCCTGGCATGAACGGTTTAGAGGTTGCACATCTTCTTCAAGAATGGAATCCAAACATCTATATCGTTTTCGTCACAGCATATCGTGATTATGCAATTCAAGCATTTGAAATTCACTCACTTGATTATTTATTAAAGCCTATTTCAAAAGCTCGCTTAGAGACAACTATTAATAGAATCCAAGCACTCTTCCAACAAGAAAAGAAATCACTTCCTGTAGTAGATCAACAAAAATCTTTATTGACTATTCAATGTTTTGGAGGTTTCGTTGTCTCCTATGATGATAAAACCGTACTTTGGAGAACGGTTAAAACAAAGGAGTTATTTGCCTTTCTTTTTTCTAATCTTAATAACCTCATTCCTCGTGATACTATAATTGATGCTTTATGGACTGAGACAGACTATAAGAAAGCCAGGGTGCAATTGCATACAACCGTTTCATATCTCCGTACAACACTCTCTACATTAGGCTATTTAGATGTGATTCAGTATGCAAATGGCTGTTATATTTTACAGCTTGAAGATTTCCAATGTGATGCTTATGACTTAGAGCAGATCTTAAATGAGAAAATGGAGAGTGGAAGGCTCAATATTGAGAAGGCTGAGGCACTTATACAAAAGTATCAAGGCGAATACATGGCTACACTAGATTATCCGTGGATTATTAGTAAAGCCAATTATATGAATAACCAGTTTACGCTTTTGCTGCATAATCTTGAGGGCCATTATACAGCCATAAATGACGTAAAAAAGCGAGAACATGTCTTACTCTTAGCGTTTGAACATAATCCATATTCTGATAAAACTATTCAACAACTTATGCAACACTATATCGATATAGATAATCGAGCAAGTGCTGTAAAAATTTACAATAAATTTAGAGATACCTTGTTAAAGGATCTTGAAATTTTACCAAATCAAGAAACAACGGAGCTTTTTAATGCGCTATCACAGGAATTATAACAACTATTATTCATATAAAAAAGTATGCTAGATGTAACTTATAGCATACTTTTATTTTTTGCGTTTTTTTATTTGATTATTTTTTCTGATAGCTCATCAACGACACAGGTACAGTTTCTGCCTGATTGTTTTGCTTTATATAATGCCTGATCTGCAATGGAGATTAATTGATTCGGATTCATAATGTTTGTTGTAAAAGCCGTAATACCTGCAGACAATGTTACCGGCCGTCCACATGCGGTATCTAGCAAAGCCTGCTTTATTCTGAGATTTTCAGCTATTTCAATAGCGATATCAACTGTAGCGGACGGTAATATGACCATAAACTCTTCCCCACCATAGCGAAAGCACATCCCCTGTTTACCAATGTTGTTCTGCATATGATTAGCAAAGGATTTTAAAACCTCATCCCCCATAGTATGACCATATGTATCGTTTATACTTTTAAAGTCGTCTAAATCTATTAAGACTATTGCATGGGGTACTCTATTAAAAATTAATTCATTTAAAATTTGATCCATCTTTCTACGGTTAGGAATTCCTGTTAAAGAGTCTAAATTTAGCTGATTTGTTAAGTCAGATATTTTACTTTCTGAAAGAATTACAACGTTCTCTACTACTTCTTTTAACGATCGCACTTCATCATACCAATCATTAATCACTTCAAGCTCTTGAACCCCTTCCGCTCTTTCTACACTAGTAGAAAGTTTTTGGAGAGGTCGTACAATTTTTAAAGCAATCCATATTGCTACTATCAAAATAATTACAAACAAAATGAATAAAGGAACAATCATACTTTTGAAAAAGGTGCTAAATGAAATGGTATTTTCATCATGTATTTTACCAACCAGTTGCTCCATATTATGTTCTATGGACTGTGCTTGATTAGGGTCATTTAAACTTTCCTGTATATAGTTTTCGGTCATGGCCGAAAGTTCCTTTACATAATTCTCTTGCATCGTGTTTTTATTTTGCATAAGAATGTCGTTAAAATTTCGATAGCTGCTCCAAATACTAACACCAGATGTCGCAAGTACAACGATGATTATCATACTCACAATAACAAACGATAACTTTAACTTGTATTTACCCACAATAGATCATTTCTCCCATTGAGATGATTTTTTCGTTAAATCTTATCTATGTTTTTACTCATAAAAATTGATATATTTATTCCATCATCATACGACATAGTTCTTAAAAAATACTTAACAATTAATTAAATTTAACCGACTTTAGAAATATAATGAAACTCAAAAAGAACTATATTTAAGACATTGTGAACATCTTTATATCTTAAAGTATTCTTTAAGAGAATTAATTATTTCCATTTTCTGATTTTCATGGCATGGTAAATATAGTCCTTTTTCTTATTCAGAAGACCATTTAGGAGGTCCTTATGTCACTGTTTAAAAATACCGCTAGTCGTGTACTTACTATTGTTTTAATATTTATTGCTCTGACCATTCTTCGCCTACTATGGCTATCATATTTTCTTCCTTCTAGTAATCAGCCTGTCGCCCATGAAGGAATATTTGATATTCGACATCAGCAGTTACCTGAAGATGAAGTTCTTCATCTCAATGGAGAATGGCTCTATTATCCAGATTTAGTAGATCCCCTAACCATTAACGATCATACACTCACTTATTCTTCCAGCGTTAATAGGACGATTCCTATAAAAGATGCAGGGAAAATAGCACAAAGCTACGGTACATATCGTTTAAAAATTCAACTTAATACGAATGCAGCTAAAGATAACCATTACGCTATTCGAATTCCAGCTGTATCTACAGCTTCAGCATTATATATTAATGGTAAATTGGTTGGGCAATCAGGCAAAGTTGCTTCTAACCCACAAAGCCATAGAGGTCAAGCTGCCCCTTATACTATTTATTTTACAAATGAGCAATCTGAAATGGACCTAGTACTACACGTATCTAATTTTGATACATCAGAAAGTCCTACTATTAGTAAAAGAGTTTTATTTAGCTCGGCATCAGCTATGATACATCATCAACAGGTAACCAAGCTATCTCTTGCGACTATTTCAATTATGCTCATCATATTCGCACTCTTCAGCATTTTAGTGTTTTTATTTATTTATCGAAAACCTATTGTATTACTGTTCACCATTGGCTTTCTATTGCCTTTAGCCGATGAGTTAATAACCTTTGATCGCTCTATGTTAGATTGGTTACATTTAGAGTATGCTTGGTCATTTAAACTATCGTCAGTCATTTATCTAGGGGCTTCTTTTTTCTTTGTCCAATTTATGCGTATTTTACTAGTCAAATATCGTTATGCAAAATGTTTTCAGCTGTTCTTTCATTTATATGCTTTAGGAGCTCTATTGATTGTACTTTTACCTATTAAATGGCTGTACATATCAAACTTGCTGTTCTTTATTCTTTATGCTACTTCATTTTTATTTGTAGTCGCATTCGCGTTAAGAGAGTACATTGAAAATCAAACACAGAGCTCTGTCTTTATTGCCCTAACAGCTCTTAGTACAACAAATGGCGTTATCTGGGGGCTTATTAAATCTATATATGTTTTTGATATACCGGTTTATCCATTAGACTATTTATTTATCATGCTCGGTTTTTCGGGTTACTGGTTTAAACGTTTTTTTGAAAATACAGAGCAAATTAAAGATTTAGTGGCTAAATTACAAAAGGATGATGAATTAAAGGATGAGTTTTTATCAAGTAGTTCACAGAAGCTGTGGGATCCTATGAATAAAATGATTACTTTAGGACAGTCCATTTATGATAATCCTAATAATAAGCTAGTGGCTGAGGATCAGGAAAATCTTAAGTATCTCATTGATATTGGGAGAAGTATGTCCTTTACATTAAATGACATACTGGATTACACTCGCTTAAAAGAAGGAAATCTACATCTTCATAAAAAAGTTATTAGCATCCAAGGCGCTGTATATGGGGTTTTTGATATGCTAAGGTTTATTACAAATGGAAAGCAAATTCACATGAATTCTACTATTGCTCAATCATTTCCTACTATACTTGCTGATGAAAAGCGCTTAATCCAAATTCTTTTTAATCTTTTACATAATGCTATTAAATATACAGATGCTGGCTCTATTGAAATTAGTGCATATATAGAAAAAAATATGGCTGTTATCCATATTCAAGACACTGGTTTAGGCATGGATGATTCGATTCAAAGTCGGCTATTTTCCCCATACGAGCAGGGAAGCGAAAATGATGATGGAATTGGGCTTGGTTTATTAATTTCTAAAAAGCTTATTGAATTACATGGAGGCACATTGAAAATACATTCTATTCCTAACAAAGGATCTGATGTTTATTTTACTTTGCCTTTAGCAATGGAAAACGTAAAGGATCAGCATAACTCTTTAAAGCATGAGATTACAGAAGTTCCAGCAGAAGAAAAAATGCTGGACTCTATAACAGAAAAACAATTCAAAATCTTAATGGTTGATGATGATCCTGTAAATTTAACAATAATGCGAAGTTTATTTGCATCAACCGAGTATGCTGTTAAAACTGTAACTAGCAGTGAAATGGCTTTAGCTGCTTTAAAGGACAGCGATTGGGATTTAGTTATAATTGATGCCATGATGCCCTATATCTCTGGCTATGCATTAATTGAGATGATGCGAGAGCATTATTCCTTACTCGAATTACCAATATTATTATTAACAGCTCGAAAATATCCGGAAGATGTTTACATTGGCTTTGCACATGGGGCAAATGATTATGTGACAAAACCTATTAATGCTCTTGAATTAAAGGTTCGAAGCCGCGCTTTGATCGATCTCAAATATAGCATCCATCAACAATTGCAACTGGAGACTGCTTGGCTACAAGCCCAAATACAACCACACTTTTTATTTAATACTTTAAATACAATTGCATCACTTAGTACCATCGATACGGATCGTATGATTAACTTATTGCATCATTTTGGTGAATATCTCCATGCAAGCTTTGATGTGCGAAATCTGCAGCGAGTTGTTCCGCTTAAGGAAGAATTAGAGCTAGTAAACTCGTATCTCTATATTGAACAACAGCGCTTTGGGCAACTACTACATGTCGAATGGGATATTGATAGTCCTATAAATATTGATATTCCCCCTATCTCCATTCAAAATTTAGTAGAAAATGCAATACGTCATGGCGTATTAAAACAGGAAAAGGGCGGAACAGTCTGTATTCGTATTAAAGATGGTCCTGATTTTGTAGCAATAAGTGTTATTGATAATGGTGTTGGTATAGATCCGACCATCTTACATGAATTACAATCAGGTAACGATCATAAAAGTACTAACTCTGGCATAGGTATCCGTAATACGGATTTACGCCTAAAAAGGATTTATGGACAAAGATTGCACATTGAAAGTACACTTAATAAAGGAACAACTATATCTTTCCGCATTCCCAAAAATTAATTTTAAAAGGGCCACCACACTCTCAATTGGATTTGTGGTGGCTCTTCTTTATAATGTAGAGTTACATAGATTTTAAAAAATCAGGGTACAATAAAAGAAGGTAACTAAAGAAAGGTCGATACTATGTACAAAATTTACATAATCGAAGATGATGCTAATATTTCAAGGCTAATCACGGAGCAATTAACAAAATATCAATTTCAATGCTATACTGTCCAGCAATTCCATCATATTGTAGAAGAATTTCAGGCTATTCAACCCCATCTTGTGGTTATGGATATTAACCTACCAACCTATGATGGCTATTTTTGGTCACGGAAAATCCGCCAGCTTTCCACATGTCCGATCATCATTGTATCAGCGCGTATTCACGATATAGATCAAGTTTACGGTATAGAAAATGGTGCAGATGATTTTATGACTAAGCCCTTTTCACTTGATGTGTTTATGGCAAAAGTGAATGGTCTTATCCGTCGTACATATGGAGAATATGCTTCTTCTGACTCTTCTATCATCACCATTGCAAATACAACTTTAAATACTGATACTGTTCGTCTTCAAACAGCAAAGCAGGAGAGCTTATTAACATTAAAAGAAATGCAACTTTGCAAGTTACTATTTGATTCATATCCGAATGTTGTTACTCGTCAAGAGCTGTTAAGTGCCATTTGGGATGATGAAACCTTTGTTGAGGAGAACACCTTATCCGTGAACATCGGCCGTCTACGTAAAAAATTTGAAGTCATTCAATCTTCACTAGCAATTAAAACCATTCGTGGGCTCGGCTACCAATTAGTGGAGGTAGAAGAATGAAACTTTTTTTTCGAGATCATGCAAGTGTCATTATCCTTTACGCTATAAGCTTTCTATTTCTTCCTTGGTTAATACAGGTATTGGATGATTTATCATCGCACTATTTCTATTTTATTTTTCTAGTTAGCTTCTTATTTACGATTTGGCTAGTTGGTCGTTATTTTCGTAGAAGGAAATTGTATGCCCATTTACAAAATGACACCCTCACACATAATGATTTACATTTATTTGAACCTCAAGCTTGGATTGAGCAAGCCTATAGCTCAAAGCTACGTCAAATGCAGCATTTATATTTAACTCAGCAGCAACTACTTGAAGAACAAGGAAATGAAAGACAGCTTGTGTTATCTCATTTTGCCCATCAGATGAAAACACCCCTATCGGTGATTCAATTGATTATTCAATCTAATCCTAATGCTGCTGCAAATAATCCATCCGAGCGGCAGATTATTAAGAATGAATGTGACAAGATGACATTTACCCTCAACCAACTACTCAGTTATGAACGTACTTCCCATCTTGCTGCGGATTTAAAAATTGAAGCACTCCTATTAAAGGAACTGGTTCAGGAGGTAATCAACGATTTAAAGGATTATTTCATCGCTAAGGAAATTTTTCCTAAAATATTATTCAACGACAACCCTATTATTTACTCAGACCAGAAATGGTTAAAAATTACGCTCTATCAAATTCTCAATAACGCTATTAAATATGGGGATTCTGAAAGCTCCATTCAAATCATGTATGACAATGCTATTTTACAAATTAAAAACGAGGGAGAGACCATTCCTGAGAGCGAGATTTCCCGAGTCTTTGATTTATTTTATACAGGTGCAAAAGGACGAATGGGTGGTGAAGCAACAGGGATTGGCCTCTATTTAGTGAAGAAGATACTAACCTCTTTAGAGCACCCTTTCGCTTTACTATCTCTAAACAATACCACAACCTTTACCATTGATTTTTCAAATAGCGTAAAAAAGTAATATGACAACTTTGTCATATTGACGTCATATAGCTAAATAGGTATATGACTTCTCCTTTTTTATAATAGAGCTATTCAATTAAAGTAAGGAGTTGTTGAAGATGGGAAACAGTATCCTACAAGTGTCCAATCTACAAAAAGAATATATCGGAGAAATCACCTATAGAGCATTGAATGGTATCAATTTTCAGCTTGAAGAAAATGAATTCGTAGCAGTTATGGGGCCTTCAGGAAGCGGAAAAACAACATTTTTAAATAGTGTGTCCACAATTGATCGTCCTACTGCCGGAGAAATCCTTATAAACAGTAGAAATCCATATACATTAAATGACGATGAGCTTGCTAAATTTCGCCGTAAAGAATTAGGCTTTGTATTTCAGGATTTTAATCTTGTCCACACATTAACCGTGAAGGAAAATATATTATTACCACTAACATTGGATAGTTTACCTGCTGATAAAATGAACCAACGCCTAAAAAATGTATCTCAATTTCTTGGTATTGAAGAGCTACTATCAAAAAGGATTTATGAAATTTCTGGTGGACAAAAACAGCGAGTAGCCATTGCACGAGCAGTTATTCATGAACCAACTTTATTATTGGCAGATGAGCCTACAGGCAATCTTGACTCCAAAGCTGTAAACGATGTGATGAACTTATTTAGTTCTATTCATACAGCATTAAATACTGCCATTCTAATGGTGACACACGATCCATATGTTGCAAGCTTCGCCAGTCGGATTATTTTCATTAAGGATGGTAAATTATATAACGAAATTCATCGTGGTCATAATCGCAAGCAGTTTTATCAGGAAATTATGGATACACTCGCATTTCTAGGTGGTGGACAGCATGAGCTTTAATCATATCGTTGTGCAAAATATTTTGCGTGATAAGTGGACATATATTTCCTATTTCCTTAGTAGCGTATTTTCAATCATTATTTTCTTTCTCTTTACAATCATTGCATTTCATCCAAGTTTAAATAGCTTAGATCCAGATTCAACACTTGGCATATCACTACTATTGGCCAGTATGCTCGTCTATTTGTTTTCATTTATCTATATTACTTACTCGATCATGGCATTTTTAAAGAAAAAAACAAAAACACTTGGGATTTTTATGATAACTGGGGCATCTATGAAGCAAATTCGCACACTCATCTTTCGTGAAAATATCTTAATAGGTGCTTTGGCAATAATAACAGCAATTGTTTTTGGTCTTGTTATTACCCCTCTTTTTTTAATGGGGGCCAAAGTCGTTTTAAAGGCTGAAACTTTTAGTATGTATTTTCCTCTAAAAGCAATCGTACTTACTATTTTATTATTCATTGGATTATTTGTAGTGATTTCAAAAGTTGTCACACGATTTATTAATAAAGAAGCCTCCATTCAGCTTTTAAAAAGTGACGCTATCATTGAAAAGTCTATACCAAAGCATCCTTATTTATTTGGCATTAGTATTATATGTTCAGCTACACTGGCTTATTTATTAAAAATCAATCATCATTTTGTTGAAAGCCTCGGCATTCTTTACTATTTAATATTTTTCATAAGTTTCCTTTGCTCGATTTATCTCATCATATCGCAAGGAATGCGCTTCCTTCTAAAAGCTTTTGAGAAATCGCCAGCCTATGTGCGAAAAACAAATATGCTACTAATTTCTAATTTGAATGCAAAAATGAAATCTCATGCAAATATGCTGTTTTTAATCACAATTTTATTAAGCGGTGTCTTTTTATGTACCAGTATTTTATTTAGCTCCTACTACAATGTTGCAAAGGATAGTGAAGAAAACTATCCATATAGCTTTCAATATATAGCTGATCCTAAAGCAGATCTAAATATGGTAAAAGACGATATTGATTACCTAGAAAAGAAATTATCCACAATTGATCCCCAGAAATATTTTATAGAATTTAAATCCAATGAAGAGGATCGACTCGGCTATATGTCTGTTTCTACTTATAATTTGTTAAAAAATAAATCGATTAGCTTACATGATGATGAATTTATAGCTGTTGCTGGAAATCGTGGTTTAGAACCAATAACAAATACGCCTAAAGACCAGATTCTTAAAAATCTAAAGCTTGCATCTATAGATAAAAAAAACTTGTTATCCACTGGCTTCCAGAACACCTATTTTATTGTACCTGACCAGCTTTATGACCATATCCGCTTCCCTATTTATCAAACCTATATCTTTGAGCTAACTAATTGGACAGAACATACAGAACTAGCTGATAAAATTATGGAGCATTTACCATCTTTACCTGATGATCGTTATGTCACTTCCAAAATAGCTTTGTATGATTCAGAAATGTTTGTAAAAAGTGTGATGTTTTTTATCGGTTCTATGTTGAGTCTTATTTTCTTAAGTGCGGCTATGAGTATACTATACTTTTATTTACAAACAACCCTTATACAGGAAAGGGAAAAATACGCAAGTATACGCAAGCTCGGCCTTTCTCAAAAGGAATTATTCACTGTTGTTTCAAAAGAACTGGCAATCCTTATATTTGTCCCATTTGCTATAGCCCTTACGATGTTATTTATCACTTTGTTTGCCATGCGAGCGATGGTTTCAACCACATTTTTACAAGTTTCCATGATAAGCTCTCTTAGTTTTTTAGCCCTATTCATGATTAGTTACTTATTTATTCGTAAGAGTTATTTCAAAAGATTGCTCACCATATAATACAAAAAACGCACTCCTCCACGAGTGCGTTTTCTTTACCAAAGAACAGGCTTTGCGACCATTAGCCATAACATAATTAGCAATAAACAAATATACATCCATGCCTTTCGCCGTAACAATAAAGCAAACTTTTTCTGGTCATAGGCGGGTGTATTAAATGTCCTTAAGGTTGGTTTGAATGCTCTTGCCAAAAAAACAATAGAAGCCAACATAACAAGAAATGTTAGGACTATCCACGATGTACTCCAATGATAGCCCGCATGCCACATTAATAAAATGCCAGACGCAACAAGAACATGCCCAGAATGCTTGACAATGGTAATAGCCCCCTTAAAGGCCTCGATATATGGTGGCATTTCAATATGAGCCGCAGTGTTCATTTTCTTAACAATTGGTAAAACTACAAACAATGGCCCAATTGAAAGAATGGCGCTTACAATATGTATATAAAGAAGAAGTGTATAAATAGAAATCATGATGCAAACTCCCCTTATTAGCAGTCCCCTTCATTATAGCATTCAACATGTCCCGACTTTAGAAGCATTTGTGAATCCTTTGTAAACGCCACTTGAATCATTGTTAAATTGTTTGAAATCTTTACAAAGAGGGTAAAGTTTATAGTAACATGCACTTATAGAACAAAAAGGAGTGATTTTTATAGGAATTCATCAATTTTTTACAAGTCTAAATGATCTAGAACGTATTATTCGTTGCCCTGGCCGCTTCAAATTTGAAGAGCATAACGTAGCTGCTCACTCTTGGAAGGTTTCACAATATGCTATGTTTTTTGCCACATTAGAGGAAATGAATGGCGCCACTGTAAACTGGAAGGCACTTTACGAAAAGACCATTAATCATGATTTTGCTGAAGTATTTATAGGCGATATTAAGACGCCAGTAAAACATGCTAGCCCTGAGCTCAAACAAATGCTTGCACATGTGGAAGAAAAAATGATGGAAAAATTCATTATTAATGAAATCCCTCAGGAATTTCAAGCCGTCTTCTTTGAGCGTATGAAGGAGGGTAAGGATAGCACATTGGAGGGTCGTTTACTTGAATTTGCCGATAAGCTAGATCAATTTTATGAGGCCTTTGCTGAATTAAAGCGAGGAAACACTGACAAAGAATTTGTTTATATGTATCAATCAGCCCTTTCTAAGCTTTTAGCCATTCCTCTAGATGCAACGGTACATTATTTCCGTACTGAAATTTTGAAGGATGCGGTGAAGGAAAAGACACATATTGATATTCAAGCTCTCACTAATGAGGTATTAACCTCAACATAATAAGGTGCATGTACAAGTTTTCCGAATGAATAAACTCACGGAAGGCTTTTTTTATTTTCCTCAAAAAGTTTATAATGAAAGAAGAGGATTGGAGGGAAGTCTTTGTCACAGGAATGTTCAATAGTTGAGGATTTATTACCTTTGTATAATAAGCGAGCGCTTCAGGCAGCTACTATACAGTTTGTCGAACAACATTTAGCTAATTGTGAGCATTGCCGTCAGCTAGCCACTTCAAAGCAGTTAACAAGTTATCATTTACCGATGAAAAGAACAATCAGCTTTTTTCATATTATTTTTATCGTTCTATCCTTTATGTTTGCGATTAATTCATCCTTATTAGGCAATCAAAAAAGCTTTGTTGTTTCCTATGCAATTTTCGGCTGTCTAACTTACTTTTTTTATAAAAATATTTGGATCGTTTTTACCATCAGCTCTGTACCAGTTTTCGTATGGGCTATTATAAATAATATAAATAATCCGCTTTATATCACTAACTACTCATTTACGGAGATTGGGGCCCTGTTGATCGGTGCAGGCTATATTGCCCTTTTACATACCATTTTTGCACTAATTGGTTCTGCATTTGCGATTCTTTTACGTAGGTTTACTAAAATTAGCTTTTAGCGAAAATTGGGAGCTGCCTCAAAAAAGTCAGAGACAACTCCCTCTATTACCAGTTATCCCAATTCCAAAGCTCAACATCACCAAGCTTCTGATTAGATACGCCTTCTATATTTTTCAGCTTCAATAATTCCTTAGTTGGTCCTGTCACCACAGCACCATAAGCCTGAAAACCATTCTTTTTTAAATAATCATAACGCTCTTGTAAATACGACAAACCAAGAAAATCCTCGATATAGCTTTTCTTTTCATTGTTCAGTAGCTTTTCCATATTTTCTAGCATAACACGCTGACTATCTCTAACACCATTCGTTAAATTTTGACCTACCCAAATTTTTGAATAATCATCACTAACCTTCAATCCTCCTGATAGCCCGAAACTATCATAAATGGTAAGGTTAACACTACCTTCACCAGTTGGAAATGCATCAAAGGATTTGAATTCGCCTGTATATATAGGCATCCAGACAACTTCCACATCGTATGGTTCAAGCATTTTTGTCAACTTTTTAGGCTCCATAAATGTTGTGGTAGAAAACGCTAGTTCTGCAACTGTTCCTTCGGGTAATTTTTCTAACGTTTTCCATACACCATTGTTAATTTGGGATGATGTCACTTTCCCTGTTCGAGGATCCTCAGGTAAATTGAAGCTAAATTTATCAAATTCATTTGTCGATTTCAGGCTCGAAGATGAAGAAGAATTTTTTGAAATTAAGTTCATTTTCATCGATGAAGATGTATTAAATATTTTTTTATCCAAACTCATCTCACCTACCATTACGTTCTCTTTCCCTACTTGCTTCACAAGAGGATAGCTAAATTTTTGCGTCAAAAGTGGTGTTATTTCAGCAGATGAACCTGAATATTGTCCTTTTATATTTGGCTGCTGCCATTCTAAAGCCATTAATGAATTATAAATATGTTTACGATCTGGGCGTGTTTTTTCAAAAATGATTGATACGCTTAAAATATATAAACCATAAATAACAGCACATAGTAGCAATATACGTAATATTCGAAAGGTTAACGTAAAACGGTACTTCTGCAATATTTTTTTCTCTTTTTCCTGCGACCACTCAATCATCTTGAAATCCTCCATTCTTTTTGATTATTTCTGCTAAACGTTTACGTGCTCGATGTAACAGTATTTTCACCTGCCCCTCTGTTAGCTCCAATGCCTCCTGTAGCTCCTGATATGTAAATTGTTCATACTCTCTTAAATATAAAATTGTGCGGTAATTTTCAGGCAAAAACTTTAATAATGACTGGATATCCTCCGTTACTTCTTGCTTGAGAATATCAACTTCAGGCAAACCATAAGGACTAAGCATGTCATCCTTCCAAAATAATTGGGCAAATGGGATAGTCCTTCTTCTTTTTTGCTTGCGCCATTCATCTAAATACGTATTCCGTGCTACTTTAAACAACCATGCTCTCACATCCTCCTCTTTATAAAATGACAGCGATACCGTAGCTCGTACAAAGGTTTCTTGTACTAAATCTTCTGCTATATGTACGGACCCAGACATTTTCAGCAGAAAGTAATATAACGATTTCGCATATTCCTGATAAAGTTGCTCAAGCTCATTCTTCCGTTGTCTGTCCATGCATCCCCCTCGCTTCATAGATTTCACAAGTAAAACGTCTGTCGTTTCTAAATGTTACAGTAATTACTAAAAAATAAAAAAGAGTCGATTAGAAGTGCAATCCATTATCCGAAAATGGAGCTCTTTTTTACTCGACTCTTTTAATAACTATGCTTTTTTAACAAACTCTGACTTTAATTTCATGGCACCAAAGCCATCAATTTTACAGTCAATGTTATGGTCACCTTCAACTAGACGAATACTTTTCACCTTTGTACCAATTTTTAATGTTGAAGAACTGCCCTTGACCTTTAAATCCTTAATGATTGTAACAGAATCACCGTCCGCTAGTAGGTTACCGTTTGCATCCTTTACAATAAGTGTATCTGCTTCTTGCTCTGCTACATCTGCACTCCATTCATGTGCACATTCAGGACATACAAAATTCACACCATCCTCATACGTATATTCCGAATTACATTTCGGACAATTTGGATAAGCTGCCATTTCCGCTTCCTCCTTTACTTTTTGCTAGGTTAATCCTATATATTCTCCTATCTTTACATAACCCGTCCTATTAAGTAAAGGTTGTTCGCCTTTTTTGTTCGCATTTGTGAATAATGTATGAAACAATTAGATGGGCGTATGGCTATTTTTTATTTAAAGCAAGACGATTTGGCATGCTTGCCCATTGACTTTTTTTCATAAACCATCTTACTTGCAAGTTTGTTTATCATGCCTTATTATATTTTTAAAGGCTGCATTGTTCGTATAATATTAAGTTTTAACCTTTAAGCTGTAAAAGGGAGTTTTATTATTGGAGTTGGAATGACGGGCCTCACACCAAGGTGAATGAGGATAAGCAGGAAAGCTTCTGCGAACACCCACTTTGAGGAGTGGTGGTTTAAAACTTTCTATAATAACTACGGCATACGCGGCTTTTTAATTTGTTCTTACAGCCACAAGGCTTTGAGCGAATCACCCTTCCATTATTGGAGGGTGATTTTTTTATCAAAATAAACGTTGGGGTTAAACTGGGGTTAAAATTCATAATAATCCTTAATATCATTTAACTCATTTCAATAATTACCCCATTTAATTATATCCTCTTTCGCTACCATTCAAGCCAGTTTTCTATTTTTGGTCTACTACTTATTTCTGAATGACTATCCTTTTCATATAACCAAAGGTACTGGACTCCCCCAAATAAATAACACTCCATTGATTTAATAGCCCTTCTCAAGATTATCCAAAGTATGTCTCGTAAAGCAACCTTTGCAGACAATGCGACCATGGAGAACTTTTTTGGCTTCCTTAAACAAGAAATGTATTACGGAGAAGAATTAATCTCTTATGAAGCGTTATAGAAGAAAATAGAGAAGTATATCGATTATTATAATAACGATCGAATTAAACAAAAATTGGCCGGCATGAGCCCGGTAAAATACCGAACTCAAGCCAGCCAATTAGCTGCACAATGGAAACTCTAACTTTACGGGGTCACTACCGTATCTGGGCTTTTTTTAGATATAACAAAATTATTTACTTTGAGACTTACTTATATTTCTTACGTAATCCATTATTAAAAATACCATCATTGTAATAATACCGTACATTAAAGTTTCTTTACTATCAAAATAATAATCGTCTTTATTATAAAGAAACTTAGAAATATTTATAATTATCGCTCCGATTAGAAAATAAATTAGAGAGTTCCTTATTAATTTCATAATTTTATTTTTCCTTATTCACAATTTGAATCTCCAGGGAATTGTTTGTCCATCTTATTAGAACAACTTACTGCTTTTACTTCCCCTTCGGTCTGTCTTACAATTAACTGTACTTGTCCTTTACTATTAGTAGGCATATTTAATTTGCCCTCTAGCTCATAACCTGTAGGCATCTTCCAAGATTTATTAATCTCGAAATGTGGCCGGTCAATACGCCTACCAAGTTTTGATTGGGCTTAGGTGAAATGTATGTTGCTGACACTTTTCCTCACCATTTTCTATATAAATAAATCCGCACTTTAGATGTACCATAACAACATACATAGCAAATCTGTGCTTTTTATGCATGCAATTGTGTGAATACCCCAAAAAATATTTAGAACCTAATATTTAATGATCTTATGACCCGAAAACTGCTCAGGGTGAAGAGATATTCGCTCGGGATAGCCCATAATCTGCTCAGGTCGAAATAATATTCGCTCGGGATAGCCCATAATCCGCTCAGGTCGAAATAATATTCGCTCGGGATAGCCCATAATCCGCTCAGGTCGATTTGTTTTTCGCTCGGGATAGCCCGTAATCTGCTCAGGTCGAAATAA
>NZ_DKJS01000074.1:64620-80013 GCF_002455205.1 Lysinibacillus sp. UBA6686
TCGCTCGGGATAGCCCATAATCTGCTCAGGTCGATCATATCAAGAGCACAGAAAATCACCCATCAAAGAGTAGTCTTTAGTTTAAATGCATTTCTTCATATTCTTTTCTTTAAATAAAATGAGCAAAATCCTGAAACACAAAGGCAGGCTATAAACGTCCAGAAGTTAAAAAATAAATCATTAGAAAAAGGATTTAAATAGGATATTTCGTATTCAAAATATGGATTGATTTCATTTCGAAATGAAACGATTCGGTAAATCGTCATTCCTAAAATCAATACAAACACCCCTGAATAGCAGGCTTGAAATAGGTTCCTTTTCACTGAAAAACGTTCATGTATCTTTTCAAAAACAAACATCATTGCGAAGAAAAAATAAAGAATAATTAACATTGGAAGCATAACAAACATTAAGCCTGGGTTTCCATTTCCTCCAACAAAATTATCACCTGTGGGGTCGAATGAAGAAGTAGTCATTTTAGTGAGTGCAAAGCCAGCAATACTTACAATTCCCGAGATAACAACACTTAGACAAAAAAGAAAACGCATTATACTCCTCCTTAATAAACCTACCTTGTCATTTAATAATACCTTATACCACTTTGGATAACCATTTCCGTTTATAATTTCCAGAAAATTATCTAACGATGACTCACCATACACCTTAGATTGTGAAAGGCTAACCTTTTCATTTAACCAGTTAGACACTGAACGACTTTAAGTGCTTTATTCTCCCACATCTAATTACAAGCACAACAAAGACCAAGCTTATTTAACTTGGTCTTCTCCAAAGTAGATTAAATTTTTATTTAAGCTGTCTCAATTCTGGATATACTTCTGTGATTTTTTTACTCTCTATTGTTGCATGTTCAAAAAGCTCTTTGTGTCCACAAAACTCTTGAGTATAAGAATCTTTTGTTCTGGATAGAAAAGATTTATCTTGAATATGACTTATCCAATATTCATCATTTTTATAATAAAAATTAAGTTCAGCCCTCATTGATATAAGATTTTTAAATTCTAAATATTCTTTCTCAGTCATAAATTAACTCCTTATAAATAGCCTGGCTTCTTGAACTACTACTCAATTCATGTCTATATGGTACTTTAAGGTGTTGCTTTGGGTTCTCGTGATCTGTGCAATCAATATCCATTTGTATCATAGTATCTTTTATGAAAAACTTTTTCGCTCCAACTACCATCTACAGATTTAATCTTTACTGCCTAAAGGTTTTCAGTAATTGATAAGCCACTACTAAAAAGTTTCATTTTTCTTGTGATATTATAAGTCCTTTCAACGAAATAAACCTCTATCGGATAATAAATCTACCAGTTCTTTAAACACATTTAATTCAACTATTAAAGATTGCAATTATTTTAAGTGGTACGAATATCGTCTGAAATCCTATCCCTGCAAATCCATCTTGTGTTTAGTCTCTATAACGAACAGTTGCCTTAACAGCTACTGTCAGTTATGCAGGTCACGTACCATGTTATACCTATCCCAACGCTCATCAAACATAACCTATTCTAACACAAATCCAACTATATCCATCGGTGATAGTTTTGCGTCAATTCATTAATACGACACAAAGACCCCTAAAAAATTCTAGGGGTTTACTGATTTAGAATGGTTCCTTTAATTAACTTTTTAAAGGCTCCATTAGACTGACACATCAATGGAACCGCTGGATGTACTGATATCACTTTGATTGTTTTGGCTTGCTGCTTTAAATGAGCGCCACGCTTCTATATAGATAGCATTAAATTCACTTTCACGAAGCTGTTCTTTTCGTGTACCAATTGCATGCCAACCATTATGTGGAGAATAAGTAGAAGTTATATTCCCTTTTTCATCCTTTACCTCTAAATAGCTCACATTTCCACGCTGCCTGAATGGTAATTGACTTACTATTTGTGCTATCGAACCTTTACGATCAGGGGATGCTACAGATACGAAGCTGTTCTTTAGTGTCATATAGGAAGGATTTTTATGACCTCCACACTTACCATTTTCAAAATCTTTTTTTGCCTGTGCGATAATTGCTTCCTTATATTTTTCTTCACTCATCTCTGGAGCTGATTTCGTTGGCATGGCATTTATTCCTGAAAAACTTGGCTTTGAAATAGGTGTTGTCTTTTTTTCAACTCCTAACAATTTCAATGCATCACTACTAATAGTTGGGAATCTCATTTTACACCTCCAATAATTTTGTACCTCCTAAATGTGAGAGAACAATATAAAATTAGTTACATTAAGTTTTTACATTTAATAGCTATAGTAAACTGTTAATTTTGGGGAAGCATATGATTTCTATGCACTATTTAAAGTACTTACATTTGTTCCATTATAATAAATAGACCATGTGCCGTTAGCTAGTTTTCCATTAACTCCAATAGTTATTTTGTTTTATTAAGCCAACCCCAAGGTGCAGAAACATAAGTGCTCATAGAATCACCCGTTACCTCCATATGTGATATCACTATTGGCATCAACTACCACTTTAGGAACTATAGCGTTGGAAGGCAATCCAGAAAAATAAAATGTAGCTACACTAGATTTTCATCCTAAAAATAAACTTATTATTGTTAATATTATCTTTTTTTTCAACAAACTCCTTTTTTATATCGGATGGGTAACCATTATTTATAGTTATAAATTATAGAATGCTCATTTTAGATATTCATCTAATGCACCAAGTGTTTCCGAATTTGGTAAATAAATTCGAAAAGAAAATATTGTTCTACCCAGTCGTCACAAAGTGCAAAAATACACCCTATAATCACAAAAAACTGCACTCCAATACATCAAATGGAGTGCAGTTCAAATAGCTAAATAACAAAACCAACAATTGTAGCTGTTAAGATACTAACTAGTGTGGCTCCATACAACAGCTTTAAGCCAAAACGAGCAACGATATTGCCCTGCTTTTCACTCAAGCCCTTTACTGCTCCAGCAATAATACCGATGGATGAAAAGTTTGCAAAGGAGACAAGAAAGACAGAAATAATACCTACTGTATGCGCGCTCATAGACTTAGCTACTTCTCCAAGGCTTATCATGGCCACAAATTCATTTGTTACTAATTTGGTAGCCATAATTCCTCCAGCAGAAATGGCATCTGCCCATGGTACACCCATTAGAAAGGCTATTGGTGCAAAGATATAACCCAAAATCCCTTGAAAAGATATACCGAATACGATATCAAATAGTGAATTGATCATATCCATTAATGCTACGAAGCCGATTAGCATAGCTCCAACAATAATAGCTACTTTAAAACCATCCATAATATATTCTCCAAGCATTTGAAAGAAAGACTGTTTATGTTCATCTTCAATCGTTAAAATATCTTCGCTTTCCTTTACTCTATATGGATTAATAATGGAAACAATGATAAATCCGCCAAACAAGTTTAACACAATCGCCGTTACAACATATTTAGGTTCAATCATCGTCATATAGGCTCCAACAACTGCCATAGAAACGGTCGACATAGCTGATGCACACAATGTATACATTCGCTGCGGGGTCAGCTGATCTAATTGTTTTTTTACAGTAATGAATACTTCAGATTGACCAACCATTGCAGAAGCAACAGCATTATAAGATTCCAATTTTCCCATGCCATTTACTTTACTTAAAAATAACCCTACCCATTTCATGAAGAAAGGAAGAATTTTAAAATGCTGTAAAATCCCTATCAATACAGATACAAAGACAATCGGTAATAAAACGCTAAGAAAGAATGGAGATTCTCCTTTATTCGCTAAACCCCCAAAAACAAAGGATATGCCTGTATTTGCGTAAGCTAATAAATGATCAAATACTTTTGTTATTCCTTTTATTAAAATATAACCAAATTTTGTATTTAGCAGGAATGCTGCCAACAAAAATTGGATGATTAACATCATCAATATATTTTTATATTTTATTTCTTTTTTGTTTTTACTCATTAACAGAGCTAAACCAAAAACAAGCAGCAATCCGCAAAAAGATATTAAGTATCTCATAATTTCCCCCATACTAATTTTCAGCGTTCGACCATAAAGTCATCCTTTCATTCATTATGTCCAAATATGAAAATTTAAGAACAACCAAACTCAACATACTATAGTCGGACGTCAGACAAATAAATTCACTATAACAGTTTTTCTACTACTTTTTCAATAGCCAGCAGAAAAATAATATATAAGTATAAAAATTTTTGTTGCATTTCAAGCAAAAAAAAAGCGATGACAAGTTATTTTGTCATCACCACTGCTTCTAGTTCTCTGAGGAATTCGTTTGAAATAAAATCATCACCTCTATCTAAACTTGTCCAACTACTTCAACTGAAAGCAGAAAAACCTCCAATCAACTTGTATAATTCATCTTCATTTTGTGCATATATGGTAGTAACAAGGGAGGTTATGATATTGAAAAGGTTATTTTATATGTTATTACTTGCTACACTATTATTGTCAGCGTGTGGAAAAAATACAGCACCTAAGGAAGCAGCGGTTGATAGCAATACTTCAATTGAAGATATAGTGAGGGCTACTGTCAAAAGTAAATTTACAGTGGAAGATACAAAGGGAGTTGTTACAATATCCATTCAAGATGCAGATGTAAAACAGGGCTCCAAAAGTCAAATGTTAAAGGACTCTGCGAAAATATTTGCTGAGCTATCAAAATTAAAAAGTGTTAAAACACCTATCATTTCTTGGTCTGCTCCATTAACAGAGCCTGGCGGGACCGAAAATATGACTGAGGTATTAAATATATACTTTAACGAGAAAGATTTTAGAAAGGTCAATTGGGCGAACTATTCCCAACTAAATCTAGAATCCATTGCCTCTCACTATCATCAAAATGAAGCTTTAGGGCAATAAATTGCATTCAATAAAGAAGATACCCTATTATGTATAATGAAGAGTATCTTCTTTATTTATTTCACATACATACTAATGGCTTCAGCTAGAAGTAATTGTTTTATCTTATAATGGGTTGCCTGCCAAACTCCCTTCCCTCCCTGCAAAATTAAAAACTGGGGGGATTCATGCCTCACCTCAAGTTCCTTCTCGATCATTTTTGATACCTCCCTATCCTTTTGTACGATAACTACATACCTCGGCAGGATAGTTTCCAGTGCTTTAAATTCTTTTAATGCGGATATGCTACTAAAGCAAGTCATGCTATATTTTAACACTAGGCATGGCGTATGGCTCGATAGCTGTAAAACATTTTTCCACTCTTCTGTGGTCATTATTCGCTTCATGCTGAAACCCCCATTTTATTGTATTATATACCGTAATGGGTATTTTCCGCATTTCCATAAAAAAAACGAGCCTACACAGAAGGTAAAGGCTCGTGCCATTAATAATTTAATTTGATTCTTTTCAGCCTAATATGATTTTTCTGGCTCTACTTCTGGATATTCCATATTATCCTTGGTTGCCACTAGACATGGACTTTCCTCTAAATGCTCCATAAACTCTATAAATTCCTATATTCAAGCTCAATTCAGTAAATAGTAGATTTATACTTCATAAACTGAATCTACTACAGCTAATGGATTTTCTTTCGTTAAATAATACTTCTCTGCTGGCCAATATCTTTTTTTATATTTATGAAGGCGTGTTATAAAATTACCTATATACACATCTCGTTGTAATACTCTTTCCTCTCTAATAGTTGAGGGACAGTCTATATACAAGCGATAATCATAAAAGCTCCTCCACTCATGACGCATAAGAAAAATCCCTTCAATTATAAAAATACTATTAGCTTCTATATTCATGTCTCTTTCGCAAATGGTATCTGTATGCCGATTATAAAATGGGAGAGAAAGGTGTAAAGCACGATTATGTAAAGGTAAAAATAGATTATTTTTTAAGCTTTCAATATCCCATTGTAAATAATAATATTCAAACCATTCCTCATGGCCTGTATCATAACGTTTACATCTTTCTACGATATGATTATCAATATGAATAAGTGTCACTGTACATATAGACTGAAGCTCCTCTACAAGGTGGTGAGCTATAGTAGACTTGCCAGCCCCACCTAATCCATCAATGGCCACGATAAAAGGTCTATCTGTAGCCGTTCTCAATTTAAATCGCTGAATAATTTCCTCTTTTACATCTAGGACATCCATCAATAAAACACTCCTTGGTTAATCGATTACGTTCAGGGTTTTTCGCGTTTACGCAAAAGCTCCTCTTTAAAATCCATGACGTCCCCGGGGCTTTAGTAACTCCTTTCTGAATCAAACTAAAATAACCAGCCCTAAAAAGAACTGGTTACACTGATTATAATGCAATACTGAATGCAGCAGCTGTTTTTTCCTTTACTTCCTCTATAGTGACACCCTCAGCCAATTCGATAAGCTGCATGCCATCCGTTGTAAAGTCGAAAACAGCGAGATCTGTAATTAATCGATGTACTACACCCTTACCTGTCAGCGGAAGCTCACATTGCTTTTTAATTTTAGATTCTCCATTTTTATTAACATGCTCCATGATGACGATAACCCTTTTAGCACCAACAACAAGGTCCATGGCGCCTCCCATGCCCTTGACCATTTTCCCTGGAATCATCCAGTTTGCAAGGTCGCCTGTCTCAGATACCTCCATACCGCCTAAAATAGCAAGATCAATATGCCCTCCTCGAATCATCGCAAAGGATTCCGCACTATCAAAGAAAGAGGCACCTGGTACAGCTGTTACTGTTTCCTTCCCAGCATTTATTAAATCAGGATCAACCGCTTCCTCTGTTGGATAAGGTCCAATTCCAAGCAAACCGTTTTCTGATTGTAAAAGCACATCATAATCAGCAGGAATGGCATTTGCAACTAGTGTTGGCATACCAATACCTAGGTTAACATTCATCCCATTTTGTATTTCCTTCACAGCTCTATTGACGATTCTTTGTCTTGTATCAGCCATTAAGCTTCCCCCTTTTTCACCGTCAAACGCTCAATACGCTTCTCGTAATTTTCCCCTAATAAAACGCGTTGTACAAACACACCAGGTGTATGAATATGGTCCGGATCTAATTCTCCCACTTCAACGATTTCCTCTACCTCTGCTATCGTAATTTTCCCTGCCATTGCAGCTAGTGGATTAAAATTACGGGATGTTTTCCTGAACACTAAATTCCCTAGCTTGTCTGCCTTCCATGCTTTGACAAGTGCAAAATCAGCAGTAATTCCTTTTTCTAAAATATACTCCCTGCCATCAAAAACCTTTACTTCTTTTCCTTCAGCAATGGGTGTCCCCACTCCAGTAGCCGTGTAAAAGCCAGGAATTCCAGCCCCACCAGCTCGCAAACGTTCAGCCAATGTTCCTTGTGGTGTTAATTCTACTTCGAGTTCACCACTTAAAAATTGTTGTTCAAAAATTTTATTTTCGCCTACATAGGATGCAATCATTTTGTTTATTTGCTTATTTGCTAGTAAAAGCCCCAAGCCCCAATTATCAACGCCACAGTTATTGCTGACAACTGTTAAGTCCTTTATGCCCTTTTGCACTAAGGCAGCAATAGATTTTTCAGGAATGCCACATATCCCAAAGCCTCCTACTGCTAAGGTATCTCCATTTTTTATATCTGCAACGGCTTCCTCAAACGAACTCCACACTTTCCCGTTCCCCATAATCGAAACCCCCTTAAATTGCTCGTTTATTAAGAAAAATTCTACCCTATTGCTATTTTATAAGTAAAGGAATTAATTAGAATATCATTTATTCCTAAAATGCATAAATTATTTATTACCTACCTCTTCACTACTAATACTATTTAGTAATTGCTTTAATGCAAAAGATTGATATGAATTCTTCTTTGTAATAACGCCTAAACGCCATGGCATATCAAAATCTTTTAAAGGTATAATTTTTACGTTGTTATTTGTTTGCTTAGCTGCAATTGAATAAGGTAATAGTGTAATGCCTAAATTTGAGGATACAAGCTCTACAATCAAATCCCATTGTGAGCTTTTATAGCCAATGATTGGTGTAAATCCAGCAGTATTACATGTATTAATGACATAATCATGTAGTGTAAATTCCTCCGTAAAGATAATAAAGGTCTCATTTTTTAAATCCTCTAATTGAATAAATTTCTTCAGTGCTAACGGATGGGAATCATTAATAAATACAAAAAATTGATCCTCCACAAAGGGTTGGACAGAAAATTTCCGTTCGTCCGTAGGCAAAACAACAATTCCAATATCGACTTCACCATTTTCAACGAGCGTTCCAATCATTTTAGCGCCACGTTCCACAAGTTCTAGACGCACCTTTGGATATTGCATATGGAAATTTCTTGCGATATCTGGGAAAAATAGTGTGCCAATTAATGGCGGAATACCTAATTTTATTGCACCTGTCTGAATGTTCAATAAATCGTCCAATAAAATATGTAATTCCATTACAGAGCCCATTATTTTTTGCCCCTGTTTATAAACAATACTTCCGGCATCAGTTAATTCGACATGGCGTGTAGAGCGATTTAATAATTCTACTCGCAGGGTTTCCTCCAATTTTTTAATGCTTTTGCTTAAAGAAGGCTGTGAAACAAAGGATTCACTTGCGGCCTTTGTAAAACTTCCATGTTCAACAACTGCCATAAATGCTTTTAAATCTCTTAATTCCATATTCAAGTCCCCTATTTATTCCAATTTATTATAAAAATATAGCTGTTTCCCCTTTTTAATAATAAATTCTCTCTATATTCCACAAATCCTTTATATAAGGCATCCTTATATGGAAGAGGAAAATTATTGCTGATGGAGGGGTCATTTGGAATAAACGTAAAAAAAGAAATCCTAAAAATAGTTTGCTTCTCACGTTACGTTAGCTTTTACAATACAGATAACATGTAATAGGGAGGTAAAATAATGTTCACTCAATATTCAATTGGAGAGTTTGCCAAAAAAACAGGTATGACCATACGAACTTTGCATTATTACGATGAAATTGATTTATTAAAACCATCCTTTATTTCTCCAACTGGCAGAAGATTCTATTCAGATGAAAATATTATTCAACTGCAAAAAATTGTATCCCTGAAATTTTTAGGCTATCCATTGGAAAAAATCCATGCATTAATCCATTTAAAAGAATGGGATATAAAAGAGTCACTTGAATTTCAAAAACAAGAAATGCTTCAAAAAATGGAACAACTTCAACAGGTCATTCGTGCCCTAGATCATGCCTTATATATCACGGAAGAGCAAGGCACTATGAACGCAAATATCTTTATGATGCTTATTCATAATATGCATAAGGAAGAGGAGCAAAAAGAATGGCTGTCCAATTATTTACCAAAAGAAATGGTTGAGAACATGTTTAAAGTTCCTGAGGAAAAGCTTAAGGAGCTAAATTTGGAAATGGCTGAGCTTTTTAGTCAGCTGAAGGCAGCATATGGTCAGGATCCGGCTAATCCGAATGTTCAGGCGCTTTTGGAACAGTATTTTGAGCTATCTTTAGAGTTATACCCTAATGCAATTGAGCTTGTGGAAAATGTAAAGGATGAAAATATTGAATTTGGGCAGGATACACAGCTCTTCCCCTCGCCCCTATCGCCTGAGGAAGAGATATGGTTTGGTCAGGCTATACAAATTTATTGGAACAACAAGGGTATTAATCTCCACGAATAGATGATTAAAATTCTTTTTTACTGAAATACTAAAAAGTCGATTTGCAACACATTTTTTTGTGGCAAATCGACTTTTTAGTATAATCAATGGGCTTTTTCCAAAGCTAGTTTAATCCCAAAGCCAATTAACACAATGCCTGTTAAACCTTCGATAACAGCCTTTGTAGTTGGTTTTTTCATAAATGCACTAACTTTATCTAACAAGTAAACATAGAACACAAACCAAATCCCTGTTAAAGCAGTGTATATTAGCCCCATTATAAGAAACGGCATGAATGTACCGCTCATGCCATCTACAAATTGAGGTAAAAATGTTAGGAAAAATACGGCTACCTTTGGATTGGTAACATTTGTTAGAAAGCCTTGCTTAAAGCAAGATTGCTGTGAAAATTTATGATCAATTTGTGTTTCATCTTGAACTACAGGAGATTGCGTGCGGATTGTCCGTAAAGTCCATAATGTCTTGACACCTAAATAACATAAATACACCGCTCCGACATACTTCAAAATGGCAAATACATAGGCGGACTTCACAATAATGGCAGACAGTCCAATCACCGCTGCAAAAGTATGGATTAACAGCCCACAACAGGAACCTAGTAAAGTTTGTAAGCCACCCTTTCTACTTACGGTAAGTGTATTTTTCGTGGCAATTGCCGTATCTGGACCTGGTAAAATAATTAGTAAAATACACATTATCAAAAAGACCGATATGTTCACCATTTCAAGCCCCCCTTTTCTGAAAATTATAAAAATAATTCTACCATAAGGACGATATTGTAGAAAAGGTCCTTTATAGGAAATTAAATCTGTTTTCGCTCATTTCTCTCTAAAGTACAATTGCAAGCAAAGGTTCGTTTTGAACATCATCTATATGAGCTGTTAAAAGAAGTAAGAAAAATTGATTTAACCTAGTATCTATTTTTGAAAAATGCGAATCATATTAAAAATAATTGACATATAACCATAAGGTGTTATATATTCATAACACCTTATGGTTATATTTTTGAAAAGGAGTTATGAAAAAATGACTGAAAAGCTAGATAATATTGTGAAGGTAATAAAACTTAATGCGCCAATTGAAAAGGTGTGGGAGTCAGTTACAGATGCTGAAAAAATAGCTACGTGGCTGATGCCAAATGATTTTAAGCCAATTGAAGGACATCAATTTACGATTCAATCTCCTTTTGGTCCTTCGCCATGTAAGGTGGAGCAAGTGAATGCTCCCCATTTTGTACGTTTCGCTTGGGATACAGATGGCTGGTTTGTAACATTTGAGCTAAAAGAGCTCGGTGAACAAACAGAATTTACGTTAACACACGGTGGCTGGAAGGAAGCATCACACATTATTCCGAAAGCGAATATACCAGCTGAAGCTGTTCGTAAAACTATGGATGGTGGCTGGACAATGATTGTTACTCAAAAATTAAAGGAAACTGTGGAATCACAATGACGCAGCCTGCAGTAAAATATGATGTATTTCAAGCAATTGCTGATCCAACAAGACGTCATATCCTACAACTGCTAGCCTTACGTAATAAACCGATCTCATTAATTGCTGAAAATTTTGCGATCAGTCGTACTGCTGTTGTTAAGCATTTATCTATTTTAGAGCAAGCTGAGCTAGTATCTGCACAGAAAAAGGGCCGGGAAAAAATTTATACATTGCATGTTGAAAAGCTGAAGGAACTTGAGGATTGGTTACAATACTTTGATTTATTCTGGGATAATAAATTAGCACAGCTACAAAACATGGTGGAAGAACAATAAAAAGCAAGGAGCTGTCTTTTCTATTTGGACAGCTCCTGCTTAGTATAGATAAAACAACCCACCATTAATAATGTCTATTTTAATCTTTGTCTCATATTGTTCCTCTAACGCTTTTTTTTCAATATCATAGCATTCTGGCTTGTCATCTATATCCTCGTAAAAATAATCTAGAACACGTTGATCACGCTGCCATCTCTTTTTTGCTTCTAAGGCCCATGAATGGTCATCTTGTTCAATGATGGCATGAATGGCTGCCTCTAGTCTTTGCAATGCTCGAATTGGCTTAATAATAGGTTGAACATGAAATACATTTTCTCCCGGAGCTGTTTCTAGTGACGTTTTACATAAGGTTTCTTGGAAATTCTTTTTAATAACCCCTGTTAAGAGATTTATGCCAAAGGAGTAGAGCATTTCCTTTGTACGATCACAGCAATAAGATACTTTATAATTTATTCCTAACCAAGGTGTTAAGATAACCTGCCCGATTGTCGGATCTACCACCTCATACATCTCCACGTAGGCTCCTAGCTCTCTTGTCGCTTGAAAAACCTGATTGAGTCTTGGAGAACCGAAATGAATGGCCTCACCGTATAAGTTTGCAGAAGATGTTGTTTGATTTGTAATAAATGTAATTTGCGCAGGGTTTGGCTCACTATTTGTCGCCTCTATATACTGCCAGTAGAAAGGTCTGTTCATAATTTTTTTATCAATATCTACTGTTAATTGGACAGTAAGATAATGACGATCTTCACTCAAAATAGTGCAATCATTTTCGGTAAAAAACTCTCGTAAGTAACTATGAACTTGCTGTGGATACATAACTTTTCCTCCTACATCAGACAGATTCTTTAAAGTTTGTTAAAATGGCATCTAAATCCCCCACTACCTTTTCAAAAACATCAATTTTCGTATGCAATAATGCTAAGATATTTTCTTCAATCGTATTTTCGATAGCAAGATTATAAATATGCACATCATGCTCCTGACCCAAACGATGGACCCGGCCAATCCGTTGCTCTAATTTCATAGGATTCCATGGCAGATCATAGTTAATGACATGATGACAGAATTGTAGGTTTATCCCCTCGCCGCCTGCCTCTGTCGCTATAAGAACCTGCGCTCTCTCTTTAAATAAATGCTTCATATAGTCACGTTTACTTTTATTAAATTTCCCGTTAAATAGTACGCTTGTGATTCCTTTAGAATGTAAATACCACTGCAAATACAATTGAGATGCTCTATATTCTGTAAAGATAATCACTTTCCCCTGTGCTTTTTCGATAATTTCTAGCGTTTTTTCTGCCTTAGTATTTACTTCTAAAGCCATTAATTTTTCCAGAATATATTTAATTTTTGATGACTCCGAGTGCTCTTCAAGCATTTTCGATAATGTTAAAGCTGTTGCCTCTTTGCTACTACACATTTCTTTCTGTAATGTAATTAAAGTGAACGAACCCATATTTTGAAGCGTTCCAAGTAAATCATAAACTTCCTTCTCTTCTTTCGTAAATTGGATGGGCACAATTTGAACTTGACGTTGCGTCCATTCGATGCCCGTATCTTCCCTCCTATTTCTCACCATCACCTGATTCACTAATTCTTTTAAATAATCATCATGCTCTAAATCATGCTTGCTAGCTGAGAAGGCAGATTGAAATGTTTCATAGCTGCCTAGATGACCAGGCTTTAATAACGAAATAAGATAATATAATTCAAAAACATCATTTTGAATAGGTGTAGCCGTTAATAATAGACAAAACTTTTTCTTTAAGCTTTGTACAAATTCATATATTTTCGTTTTATGATTTTTTAATTTATGTGCCTCGTCAATAATAATCATGTCATAATCCTGCTCATATATACGCTCTCTGTGTGGGCTTTTCTTCGCCGTATCCATACTCATAATAAGTACATCGTAGCGCTCTATTGGACAATTTTTTTTATAAGCGATGGCTGGAATATGAAACTTACTATTTAATTCTTCCACCCATTGATTAATAAGAGAGGCTGGCGCTAGTATAAGTGCTCTTTTGACAAGTCCCCGAATAAGATATTCCTTTAAAATCAAGCCTGCTTCAATTGTTTTACCAAGTCCCACCTCATCACCTAGAATTGCTTTTCCATTCATGCGTTCAATCACTGTTTTAGCCGCCTCCAGTTGATGTGTCAGTGGCTTTAAATTGGGTAAATATTTTGTTGCCTGTAATCCTGTAAATTCAGGAATCAATTTCATTTTTACAATGTCATAATTCATCTTATATAATGTCCAGCTATCCCATTTCTCAAGATGATTTAATCGATTGATGAAGCCCTCTTCCCATTCAGATGACCTCTCGATATTCATAACCATCACCTCATACTTTTTTTCTAACTTAGGTTGTCCAAAAAAGTGAAAGCTATGTTTATTTATGCAAAAAACATCTGACGAAAATTATTTTTCGTCAGATGTTTTTTATTTCTTGTACATACGAAATTCAGTAGGTGATAATCCCATAACCTTTTTAAAAACATGACTAAAATTAAAAAGTTATCGTTTTAAGCTTTCCTTTAAGAGCAAACGATTGCGTTGCTTGAAAATATCATTATGTGAGGAAACAATACCACCCTCTGATGCATCTGGTTGAATGTATTTTTTCGCACTATTTACCGCATGTAGGGCGTCATGAAAAGTTGCTGCAATTAAGTGAATTTTACCGTTATGCTGCAAAATATCTCCGGCCGCATAAAGACCAGGAATAGAGGATTCACTATGAATCGTTCCAGCAATAAAATAATCATTTTTCCGCTCAATGTCTAATGGACTATTATCCAATAGCTCCTTATCTCTAATATAGCCATGACTAATGACAACTTCATCAACTGGAATTTCATTTACTTGCCCTGTTTCATAATTTGTTAGGGAAACAGCTTTAATCATACCTTCTGCATCGTCTGCAATAAGCTTTGTAATTTCAGAATTAAAATGACATTCAATTGTGCTATTTAATAGCTCAGTAATTTGAGCCTCATGTGCAGAAAGCGTGTCCTTACGATACGTTAAATATACTTTAGAGGCAACTTCCATTAATTCCAGTGCCCAATCTACTGCCGTATTGCCACCACCTGAAATAATAACAGCCTTATCCTTAAATTTTTCATAGGATTTAATCGTATAATTTAAATTGGATACCTCAAATCGCTCTGCACCCTCAATCTCTATTCGTTGAGGATTTAAAATACCACCACCGATAGCAACTATTACTGTCTTTGAATAATGAATATTGCCAGATTCAGCGGTAATAATGAAAATTCCTTCTTCATTTTTTGAAATAGTAGTTACTTTCTCATTTGTGTACACAGAAGGATTAAAGGTCATAGCCTGTTCGATTAATTGTTCAATTAACTGTCCTCCTGTAATTGGTGTTACGCCACCAACGTCCCAAATCATTTTTTCTGGATAGACATGAATTTTTCCACCAAGCTGAGGCTGTGATTCGATAAGCTTAGTTTTCATCTCACGTAAGCCACTGTAAAATGCTGAATATAAACCTGCTGGACCACCGCCAATTATAGTTACATCAAATAATTCTTGTTCTAACAATTACATACACCCTTTCCTCTGTGTCACAACATATTTCGTTAAATAAAATAAAATAAATTTATCCTTACTTTCTTTTTTCAATTTCTTTAAGGGAACACAAGCATCCCTTGCCAAATTCTCTAAAGATGCTATATATCCTCTATATTACACATTATACGATAATGATAATCATTATCAAATAAAATGATAACAAATCTTTATGTTAGAGTACATGTATTTTTGCTAATCTTTTTATATTTTTGTTCATCAGTCATAAAACATCCATAATTAAACAAAAAAATAGTATGCTAATAATCAGCATACTACTTTCATGTTGTTGAAATATGTCAATGAAATCAAGGTGATTAAATTAAAAAGTATAGCCATTTTTCAAAACGAGGGGTTGATCTCCGTTCCGACTG
>NZ_DKJS01000021.1:0-8033 GCF_002455205.1 Lysinibacillus sp. UBA6686
TTCAGTTTTCAAGGTTCATTTTGGATTGCGTTATCAGCAACCATTCTATTATAACATCTTTTTTTCAGTTGTCAACAACTAATTTATTTCATCTTAGTTATTTAAGAGACAACTCTCAAAATATATCATAATCTTTTTTTGATGTCAACACCTTTTTTAGAACTTCATGTTTTTGATGTCGACTCTTACGTCGTCTTAGCGACAAGTAATAATCTATCATGGTTCATATAACAATGCAAGTAATTTTATATAATTTATTTATCCTTTGTAAAATCTCTGATTTTGCAAGCTATTTTACGTATTTTCGAGAGAGATAAAAAATTGTAAACTCATATTATATATGATTATTTGTTTAAATATACATTTCTTTTATATAAATCTCAACTAATTCTGTACAATCACGTTTAGAAACAAAAACAGGAGTCATGGTGCTAATTAATTATTAACACCTCTGACTCCTAATATTTAAAAGCTGTTCATTCAGGTTTGCATCTTCTAATTACTTTGTAATATGACGCATTGTTGGGAATAATAGTACGTCACGAATTGAAGGTGAGTTTGTAAGAAGCATAATTAAACGGTCGATACCAATACCTAAACCACCTGTTGGAGGCATACCGAATTCTAACGCTTCAATAAAGTCATTATCCATCTCATGCGCTTCATCATTACCTGCTGCTTTTTCAGCCATTTGTGCCTCAAAACGCTCTCGTTGATCGATTGGATCGTTTAGTTCTGTGAAAGCATTTGCGTGCTCACGGCGCACAATAAATAGCTCAAAACGATCTGTAAAACGCTCGTCCTCTGGGTTTTTCTTTGCTAGAGGGGAAATCTCTACTGGATGACCATAAATAAATGTTGGTTGTACAAGTGTTTCTTCAACCTTTTGCTCAAAGAACTCATTAATAATATGACCCACTTCATGAGCTTCTTTAACCTCTACACCATGCTCTTTAGCAAGTGCTTGGGCTTGTTCTACAGTCATTGGCTGCCAGAAGTCTACGCCTGTCATTTCTTTTACCGCATCTACCATATGCACGCGTTTCCAGCCTACAGCAAGGTTGATTTCATCTTCTCCATATTGAACTGTCGTTGTACCAAGAACTTCTTGTGCAACATGAGCAATAAGATTTTCTGTTAGGGACATTATATCCTTATAATCAGCATATGCTTCATATAGCTCTATCATCGTAAATTCAGGATTATGACGTGTTGAAATTCCTTCATTACGGAAAACACGACCAATTTCATATACTTTTTCTAGTCCACCAACGATTAAACGTTTTAAATGCAATTCAATTGCAATACGCATATATAATTCCATATCAAGTGCATTGTGGTGTGTAATAAATGGACGGGCCGCAGCACCACCAGCAATCGTATGAAGCATTGGTGTTTCTACTTCTAAGTATCCTGCGTTATCTAAGTAATTACGAATTGAACGAATGATTTTAGAACGCGCAATAAACGTTTTTTTACTATCTTCATTTGTCATTAAGTCTAAATAACGTTGACGATAACGTTGCTCCACATCCTGTAAGCCATGGAATTTTTCTGGCATAGGGCGTAATGCTTTTGTCAAGAATGTAAACTCCTCAGCCTTTACTGAAAGTTCCCCTACTTGCGTCCGGAATACATTTCCTCGAACTCCAACAATATCTCCAAGATCAGCTTGTTTAAATAGCTCATATGCTTCTTCGCCAACATGATCTTGACGAACGTAAATTTGAATTTGACCACCTAAATCTTGAATATGTGCAAAGCCAGCTTTCCCTTTACCACGTTTAGTCATAATGCGACCTGCAATAATCACTTCTTGTAAATGTTCTTCTAGCTGTTCTTTTGTTTGATCTGCAAATTGCTCACGTACTTCCGTTGATAAATGTGTACGCTCGAAACGACTTCCAAATGGATCTTGACCGTTCTCTTGGATAGCCGTCATTTTTTGGCGTCTCACTAAAAGCTGATCATTTAACTCTTCTATATTTGACACTTATTTCACTCCTTATTAAATTGTCCGCGTTTACGTCCATAATATTTCTATTGTACACAATTTTAGTGCTGTAATCATCTGTTTCAATTTTTTTTCGAGGGCGACGAAAATGATTAATGATTCTGAAAATTAATTGTTGTAACAAAAAAGCGTCTCTTTCTTAGCATTGAGACGCCTTCAGGTAATTACATAATTAATTCTTTTGGTACTGACACGATTAACTTGGATTCATTTTCTTCATAGTCTTGCACAAGATCATTTAATAAGGCGCGAAACTCAGGTGCTGTTTCAGTTTGATTAATAGCATTACGAGCTTTCCCGTTCCCTCTTATCCCCTTCAAATACCACGAGGCATGTTTACGCATCTCACGTACTGCCACAGCCTCACCTTTTAATTGGATAAGACGCTCGAAATGAAGTAAACACACATCAATCTTTTCACGAACACTTGGCTCGTCCTTTAACTCTCCTGTTTCTAGGTATTGAACTGTACGATAAATCATCCAAGGGTTGCCTAGGGCAGCGCGACCAATCATTACAGCGTCTACGCCAGTTGTATCTAACATCCGTTTAGCATCTAAAGGTGTCTCAACATCACCGTTACCCAGTACTGGAATCTTTACATTTTCCTTCACCTGACGAATAATGTCCCAATTTGCTTTCCCTTCATACATTTGCACTCGAGTACGTCCATGAACCGCTACTGCAGATGCACCTGCACGCTCTGCTGCTTGTGCATTCTCGACAGCAAAGATATGCTCGTCATCCCAGCCAATACGCATCTTTACGCTAACAGGTTTTTCAACAGCATCTACAACTGCCGCTACCATTTCATATAATTTATTCGGATCTAAAAGTAAACGAGCGCCAGCTTCACATTTAATAATTTTATTAACAGGGCAACCCATATTGATATCTATAATATCTGCAGTTGTATTTACATCTACATATTTTGCTGCCTCTACTAATGTTGCCTTATCTCCACCAAAAATTTGTAGTGAAAGTGGGTTCTCACGCTCATCAATATAAAGCATACCTAAAGTTTTTTCGTTCTTATTGACAATCCCTTTATCACTAATCATTTCTGCATATACAAGCCCTGCTCCAAACTCTTTAACAGTTAGTCTGAATGCAGAGTTACAAATTCCAGCCATTGGCGCTAATACGACACGGTTGTCCATAACAATATCGCCAATCTGAAACGGCTTCTCAGTTGCTTGACTCAATGGTGATTTCCTCCTTCGATGGGTTTTACATATCCTACAATGCAATGAAATGATTAACTATCCATACGCACAATTGTTAATTGGCTGATTGCAACACTAGCTTCTTAGACTCCAACCACAAGGTTACACCTTCGTCTACATAATTTAATTGTTGGCATATGTGGTGTGCTTGTTGTAATTGTTCTCCAACAGGTACAGGTGTAATTTCTACCAACGGGACTAACACGAAGGCCCGCTCATACATTCTTGGATGTGGAACAATTAAGCTCTCAGTTTCAATATTTTCATGATTGTATAGCAAAATGTCAAGGTCTATGATGCGAGGACCCCATCTAAATTCACGTACACGCCCTAGTTCCTGCTCAACTGATTGGCATATGGTCAATATTTCAGAAGAAGATAGAGCAGTTTTAATATGAACTGCAATGTTTAAAAAATCAGCTTGATCAGTGTAGCCAACAGCAGCCGTTTCATAAACAGAGGAAATACGGACAACCTCAATCCCTTTATTATCTTTTAAAAGCTCTACGGCATGTTGGAGATTTTCTAAGCGCTCTCCCATATTAGTGCCAATTGATAGATAGACATTATTCATTAAAACTCACCCCTCGTTACTTCAACTGAAACTTCTTTATAGTAACCATGTATGGGTGGGTCCGGTTTAATAAGCTCTACACGAACACCTTTCACTTTATCTGCGTATGTTTCTAGGATACTATTTGCTATGTTCGTAACAAGCGCTTCTATTAGCTTTAAAGGCTCACCTTCAACGATGTCACGACACAGCGCATAAACTTCAGCATAGTTTACCGTATAGTTCAGATCATCTGTTTCCCCAGCCTCTGTCATATCTACCGCAAGTGAAACATTCGCTCGGAAGCGTTGACCAAGTGTTGTTTCAGCTGATAATACACCATGATAACCATAAAACTGCATATCCTTTAAATGAATATAGTCCATTACGCTTCCTCCTTATAAGTACGTTTACCAACTAATACATCGGTCATCTGGGTAGCTCGTGCCATTTCCTGTACATCATGTACACGAATAATATGACACCCCTTTTCTATACCATAAACAACTGTTGCGCTAGTGCCTTCTATCCGTTCCTCAACAGGTAGTTTCAAAACATTACCAATCATTGATTTACGTGATGTTGCTAGCAAAACGGGATAGCCCATTGTCACTAAATCGTTTAAATGTTGCATCATTTTTATATTTTGCTCTGTAGTTTTGGCAAATCCAATGCCTGGATCTAAAATTATATGGCTATCAGGAACTCCAGCACCATGAGCAATGGCGATACTATTCTCCAAATCCGTTCTTGCAGTTGTCCAAAAGTCTAAGCCGTAATCGGTATTTTCACGATTATGCATTAAAATAATCGGAACATGCAACTCTGCTGCGACCTTAGCAATCTCGGGCTCAGCCTTCGCTCCCCAAATATCATTAATGATATGTGCTCCAGCTTCTATTGCAGCACGGGCGACATTTGCCTTATACGTATCAATTGATATAACTGCTGGTACTTCAGCCACTAGGGCTTGAATCACTGGAACAATGCGGGCTATTTCATCCTCATCCGAGATACGTGTATAGCCAGGGCGAGTAGACTCTCCGCCAACATCAATGATTTTAGCTCCCTCAGCTACCATTTTTTTCGCTTGTGCAACAGCAGCTTCTACGTTATTGTATTTGCCACCATCCGAAAATGAATCTGGTGTGACATTTAAAATACCCATTACAATTGTTTCTTTTTTATAGTCTAAAGTAATACCATTAATCGTTAATGGTGATATATATTTTTCTAGCATGATAACGCTCCTTCTATCCCTGCTCCACTTCTTTGATAAACGCTTCATGGATACTCGAATAAATAGGCCCTTCCTTGCCTAGCAATTGTTTGTTGGCTAGTTTACGAATTGGCACAAGTTCTTGTATGGAGTTCGTAATAAAGCATTCAGCACTATTCTCGACATCTTCCTTGGCAAAGAGCCCTTCCTTTACATAAATGCCTAGAGATGACGCCTTTTTGATCACCCATCCTCGGATAATACCTGGTAGAATGCCTGTGTCCAAGGAAGGCGTATATAGTATATCATTTTTTACCCAAAAAACATTTGATGTTACACCTTCAGCCACATAGCCATCTCTAGTTAAAAATAAGCCTTCCTGTTGTGCTAAGGATGGCATTTCAAAGCGACCAAGAACATTATTCCCATAATGATGTGACTTAACGCGGACTCCCTTTTCAGGAGTATTGCGTGGCGTCTCTAGCCACTGTGCGTTTTTTTCTGTACCTCTAGGTGCGGACGGTAATTCTTTACGAAAAACAATAACATTTGGTTGTTTGTATTCCGCTGGCTGTAGCCCAATACCATGTTCCCCAGCAGATACATTTAGACGGAAATAACCATCTTGTCCATTAGATTGTTTATTTAAATGCTGAACAACCTCTAGTAATGCTTCTGAAGAATATGCCAAATGGATATGGTATTGTGATAAAGCAACGTGTAACCTTTCCATATGCATGTCCCACTCAAATACTTTATCTCCATATGTCCGAAATGTCTCAAAAAAACCCAAGCCATATAAAAATCCATGATCAAATGGTGAAATACGCAAATCTTCCGCCTTTAGATACTCTCCGTTCATCCAACAATACATTTACTTCGCTCCCTCTACATACAATTCAATAAATTGGTACAGAAGCTTTTTCCCTTGCTCTGTCATTATAGATTCTGGATGATACTGGACACCTTCAATAGGATAATCCCTGTGGCGAATGCCCATAATTTCACCTTCATCTGTCCAGGCAGTTACTTCAAAGCATTCTGGTAGTGTTTCCCTTTCTACAATGAGGGAATGGTAACGAGTAGCCTGAAACGGATTTGGCATGTTCTTATGTAGACCTCTGTCAGCATGTAATACAGGAGAAGTTTTTCCATGCATTAAACGTTCTGCTCGAATAACATTTCCTCCAAATACCTGTGCTATCGCCTGATGCCCGAGACAAACACCTAAAATCGGAATATTTCCCGCGAAATATTTAATAATGTTCAGGCTTTCACCCGCTTCATTCGGACTGCATGGTCCAGGTGAAATAACAATCATATCGGGTGCAAGTTGCTCAATATCCTTTACTGTTAATGTATCATTTCTTTTCACAACGAGTTCATGACCAAATTCCCCAAAATATTGAACTAGGTTATACGTAAAAGAATCATAGTTATCAATCATTAAAATCATTTTGCTCGCTCCTCCGCCATTGCCTTTGCCTGCCACATAGCCTTCGCTTTATTCAAAGACTCTTGATATTCTCGCTGCGGCACAGAGTCAATGACAATTCCTGCTCCAGCCTGAATATGTGCTACACCTTGTTTTATAAAGGCTGTACGAATAACAATATTGAATTCCATATCACATGTGTAGCCAAGCCAGCCAATTGAGCCTGTATATAACCCACGTCTTACAGGTTCTAATTCTTCAATTATTTCCATCGTACGAATTTTTGGGGCACCTGTAATTGTACCGCCTGGGAACATAGCACGTATTACATCTGCATTTGATTTACCTTTAGCGATTTCTCCTCGCACATTAGACACTATATGCATTACATGAGAATATCGTTCAATAACCATAAACTCATCCACCTCTACTGTTCCATATGTGGATACTCGTCCTAAATCATTGCGCTCCAAATCAACGAGCATTACATGTTCTGCTCGTTCCTTTTCGTTATCGATTAATTCCTTTGCTAATTCTATATCCTCTTCCTCAGATTTCCCTCTAGGTCTTGTACCCGCTATTGGTCGTGTAGACAATTCATTTCCATGACGCTTCACTAAAAGCTCCGGTGATCCAGAGACAACCGCAAAGTCCGGTGCTTCAATGTAAGCCATATAAGGAGATGGATTGAAAGTACGTAATGCTTCGTATACATCCATCGCTGAGGCAGTTAATTTTTTAGATTGACGAACAGATAAGTTCACTTGAAATACATCGCCTTGCGCTATATAAGATTGAATTCTGCTTACTGCTTCTTCAAAGTCCGTTCCTGCAAATGATACTAGTAATTCACTTTCATCATTTACTATTTCTACAGCACTTGTTTTTTCAAATTTGCGGTCATTTAAACCTGCTACTGCCGCTACATGCCATACATTAGCCCAATCTTCTAAATTGACATCACTGCTTTCTAGCTTCATAAGCGTTACTTCATTTGTGTTCACATCATGTACAGCCCAGCAGTCGAAAATATAAAAATATATATCAGGAACATGTAAATCATCCTCTGCGGAATCTGGTAATTCTTCAATTTTTCGCGCATAATCATACGCTACAAATCCGATTGCTCCACCTTGAAATACTGGAAGGGTACCATTGTATGAAACTTGATATTTTGCTACCAAATCCTCTAATAATGATAGGGATTCACCCAGTAGAATTTCACTATCACCATTTCGCCACTTCACAAGTAGTCCATCCTTAACTGATTGCGCTATGGCTAATGGATTCCATGCGGCTATCGTAAAATGTCCTCCACGTCCACTTTCTAAAAATACATGTGCTTGTTCTGCTGCTACTTGCTTTTTATAGCTATAAAAAAACGAATCTGCAGTCATCGTTATTGTTTTCGTTAGTATTGTCTTCAAGCTGCCATTCCCCTTTAAATCATTTGATGTGATACCATCTTAACTTGAATATTGCTGAGAAGCGAATATTTTTAAATCGTTCTAATAAATTTCATACAATTCCCTTTAACAGAAAAAAGGCTCCTCGTTAAAGGAACCTTTCATGTTGTTGAAATACTA
>NZ_DKJS01000020.1:0-25574 GCF_002455205.1 Lysinibacillus sp. UBA6686
CACTCAGTCGGAACGGAGATCAGCCCTTCGTTTTGAAAAAGTTGCTCACTTTTTAATTTGTCACCTTGATTTCATTGAGATAATAGTATTTCAACAACATGAAAAGACAGTGTGTAGAACGCTCTGTCTTTTTACATAAAAATCTCTTATGCAGGGGTTATTTTGTCGAATACAAAAGGAAATTTTTGTTTTGAGGGTAGGATTGCTAAATTGAATGACCATCATTACTAGCTTTTCTGTGGGCGAGTAACGAACCGCCTTCAGTGCAGAAAAATCGGTTCAATTTCACTATAAAGCAATGCTTTGACATGAAAAAGACAGCGTGTAGAGCACACTGTCTTTTATTCGTGTATCGCTTTTTCATGTTGATGCTTTCTAAGAAAACGTAGCACATGAAGATGCTCTAACTGTGCAAAAAGGTTTCCAATTAGAATAAAGCTACCACCGATTATTAATTTTAACGTCAATCCTTCCCCGATAAACATCATTGCGAACATCGCTGCAAAAATCGGTTCTAAGGAAAATATTAGACCTGTATGTGTAGCAGATGTATACTGTTGTGCAACAGTTTGCCCTACAAAGCAAAATGCACTACAGATGACGCCAAGTCCTATAATAGCAATCCATGAGCTAGACGAATTTGGAAGTGTAGGTGTTTCCAATAAGAAGGTTAAAACAAGTGCATATAATCCAGCAAAACCAAGTTGGTAAATTCCATAAGAAATGGATTCAACATTTCTTGTAAAAGAGCTATTTAACAGTAGATAAATTGAATAGCATAGTGCAGCGATAGCCACTAAAATATCACCTTTTTGAAAAGAAAAGGAGCCATTTGCGGTTAAAACAGTAATGCCAATCATTGTACATACAATAGCAAAACTTACAGCTCTAGAAGGTAATTTTTTCTCGATAAAACTACTAAAGATAGGCACTAAAACAACCGTTAAACTTAAAATAAAGCCAGCATTTGAGGCAGAAGTTGATTCAAGACCGAATAAGCTAAGAGCGAACACAATGAATAACAGTAACCCTTGAATAGCTGCATATTTAAATGTTTTTACATCGACTTTTATCATACGTTTATAAAAGATGATGCCTGCTACGACAAAAGCAATGATACAACGTAATGCCACTACATTATAAACCGCCAATGTCTCTAGACCCATCACCATAAAGGTATAGGACAATCCCCAAAACATTGTCACAATTACCATTAATAAATTTGCTTTTCCTTGGATACTCATTATGTTCACCTGCAATCTGTGTACTAAAACAGTTTTTATACTAAAAATTACTATATATCTTGTATTGTGATTAGTAAAACGAATGTTTATAATGATTAGGATTAAAATAATTCATGTATAAAGAGGATTACGATGAGTTTAGTTAAATATGAGATTTTAACAAAGGTTGCGGAGGTGGCAAGCTTTACAAAAGCTGCAGATGCATTAGGATTAACGCAATCCGCAGTAAGTCACGCCGTTTCTAGTTTAGAAAAGGAATTCGGTTTTGCGCTCATTCATAGAAGTCGAGCTGGTGTTACATTAACAAGTGAGGGAGATACTATGCTAAGGGCTATGAGACATGTTCTCGATGCACAAGAGTTGCTACAGCAGGAAGCGGCACATATACTTGGCGTTACTCGTGGTAAAGTACGAATAGGTGTTATTTCAAGTATCTCCTCCAATTGGATGCCAGAAATTATTCGAATTATGGACAATCAATTTCCAGGGATACAAGTTGAATTGCGTGAGGGAGACTATTATGAGATTGAACAATGGCTACTAAGTGGAGAGGTGGAGGTAGGATTTTTAAATGGGCAAAAATCAGAACAATTTCTATTTACAGAACTTCAGCAGGATCCACTGTTATGTATCGTCTCTGATAAAAGCCCATTATTCAATAAGACAGTAATTGATATTATTGAACTAGAGGATATGCCCTTTATCATGACTTCTTACAAAGGAACAAATGATGTAAAAGTCATTTTGGAGCAATATCATGTGAAGCCAAATATTCGCTTTGAACTATCAGAAGAAGTAGGGATTATTTCGATGATCTCCCACCATCTCGGTATCAGTATTTTACCAAAGCTAGTGATAAATACATTACCGCCTACTTTAAAAGCAATTCCTTTAAAGCAAGGTGGATATCGTACAATTGGTATCGCAATGAAGCATCATGCATCTCCTGTTACAAAGAAATTTGCAGAAATTTTAAGTACCTGGCTTCAAGAGCAAAATAATCATGCATAATTGTTGAGTAAGAGAACAAGAAAAACGGCATTGATGCATCTCCTAGCATTACGTTAAAATAGTATTTGTAGATTTTTAAGAAAATGGGTGAGTGTATGGGGACATTACAAGGGAAAACCGTACTCATTACAAGTGGGGGAACACTTGAAAAATGGGATCATGTACGAGGGCATACAAATTTATCTAGAGGAACAATGGGCTGTTATTTAGCAGAGGCAGCACTAGCTGCTGGCGCACGGGTTCTATATATGCATGGTTATTTTGCACAGCTCCCAGCAAATAAAGATAAAATGCGTACAATCAGATTTGAGGGCATCGAGGATTTAGGCGAGAAGATTCGTCATGCAGTGCAGGAAGAACAGATAGATATTGTAATTATGGCTGCAGCTGGTTCTGACTGGGTCATTGACAAGGTGTATGATCAATCAGGTAATTTAATGAAGGAAGCAGGTAAAATGCCATCTGATGAGCCACCTATTATTCACTTTAAAAAAGCGCCAAAGATACTAGGACAAATAAAAGGTTGGCAGCCCAATGTGACTTTAGTGGGCTTTAAGCTTGAAGCAACAGATGATGAGGAGTTTTTAGTATCAAGGGCCAGACTACGAATGCAAACAGCCAATGCTCAATTTATGGTAGCAAATAGCTCTCAATCATTATATGGTGAACAAGAACCGCATTGGATTGTTCCAGCAGAAGGTCAACCAATCAAGATGATAGGTAAGGCACAAGCGGCCAAGGCATTAATGGAATGCTTACAACAAGACTAATCGTTAAGCTGTGTAGATATTCAAAACTCTACATGGCTTTTTCTTGTTTTACAAAGTAATATAATTTATTATTCACTTAACGGTCGGTAAAAACGGAGGGATATCATGGGGAATCGAGAACAAACCTTTAATAAAATTCTAGAAGTTGCATATGTCATGTTTGCGGAAAAGGGATTCGAAAAATCAAGCTTAGCAATGATTGCAGCAGAAGTAGGTATATCAAAACCAGCAATTTACTATTATTTTCAATCCAAAGATCAATTAATAGCCTATTTATTTGAGGAAATCTGTAAAGAAATTAAACTTGAAATTACCTTTGACTTCAAGGGTATTTCAAAAAGTAATCTAAAGGCAAAGCTCTTAGAATATGGGTATAGTTCAATTGAAGAACAAAAGAAGGATCCATATTTTAATAAAATATTTAATCAATATATGCTGTTAGCATCTCGTGATGAAAGCTATATGAAAAGATTATATGATTTACAAACTACCTTTTTAGCGAGTTTTTATGAATTATTGAAATATGCTGTACAAATTAAAGCTATCCATGATGTAAATATTGAAGCAAAAGCACATGTACTCGCAATGGTTTACGATAATATTGGAAATTTCATGCTTACTGGTAGCACGTTAAATTACAAAGACATTTGGAAGGAGGCTGTTGAAAATGTCATTGGGGAGATTAATGATGAAGAATAAGATTCCCAAACGGATTCCCAAATATAAGTCCTTTTCTTTATTGTGCGCTCCATCTAACTAAACGATACTACGATGGAGAAATAATGCAGGTTGAGGATCATAGGATATATATTGCGGCAAAAGAAAGAACAGGAAATACATGAATAGAAGCTCACTTTTTACAGAAGATACACCCTTTTTTTAAATAACAAAGTATTCTTCTAGGTTTTGTAATATTTATATTGACATTAGGTTTTCAGAATTATAGAATTATTTCCAAGAAACGTAATACTTTTAACTAGAGAGATAGAGGGACTTGGCCTCATGAAGCCTTGATTGCCAACATTGTAGGTGCCAAATCCAATAGAAGGGAATAAGGGGCTATCAATCAGTTTGATGCGTAGGCTTCTTTTGTACAAAAGAATGAAAAGAAGGGGTGTATCGTATGGCTCAGCAAGCAAAGGTAGATGACAAAAAAATAGAAGCAATTGCCAAAGCAATTCAAAATTTAGAATTTGGTGAAGTGCAAATTACGATTCAGGATGGTGTCATCGTTCAAATTAACAGACTCGAAAAGCAAAGATTTCCACAGAAAAAATAACGTATGATGGGGAGATACTATATCGGAATGCTTTTCATCCAAACTCCCTGAATAACTTGAGCTTATAAGAAGTTGACTTAATGGATTGTTGAGGAAAAGGTGGACTTAAAAAGTGATACAAAAAAACAGGATGACGTTGAATCATCCTGTTTTTTTTGCATTATTTCAAAATCATCTATTCATAAAAGCTTTTTGGAATTTGACCGATATGTCTTCGATGATAGAGTAGAGGCTCTATTTGAGTAGCATCAATTTCAAGGACTTGCCCAATAAATACGGTATGATCACCTGCGTCAATTTGCTGAAATGTTTTACATTGTAATATGGCCGCTGTATCATGCAAAATCGGTAGAGCGTGATTGGAAGTTGACCACTTTACCTGTGCGAAACGATCTGGAATTTTACTTGAAAATAGTGTACATAAATGTTCCTGATTACTTGCAAGAATATTGACCGCAAATTTTTGGGTAGCTGTAAAATATGGATGGAGCTGCGATTTTTTATCAAGTGACCATAAAATTAGGAGTGGATCTATAGAAACAGATGCAAAGGAATTTACAGTTAGACCAATTGGTTCATTTTTATCATTACAAGCAGTGACAACTGTAACACCTGTAGGATAATTCCCTAATGCTAGTTTAAAAGCGGCTATTTTGTCTGACATTCTAATCACCTCTTGATATTTTATCTCTTTTAAGAATTAACGCCTCATTATTAAGTGAATATACCATTAATTATTAGAAATGAAAAACCTTTTCGATGAGCATTAAAAAATAGTAATCATAAAATAGAGTGAATTCGTAACTATTTGAATTTTTTTAATATTAATTTAAACCAACAAAACTAACAGGTAAAGTATATAATGAAAGAGAAAAAAGGGGGTTTAGATATGACTTTGTATTTTGATCATTTGGTTCATCAAGTTCAATCACCAGAGAATTCAAGGGTTTTTTTAAACAAACGTAATATCCATACAGTGAACGGGGGCCAACACACAATGTGGGGGACATATAATACGTTAAGCTATTTTGGATTAAACTATATTGAGCAAATTGCTATCTATGATCGTGATCTATTTGAACAGGCAGCAAAATTGCCATATTCCTTACATTATACGTTTAAGAATGACAAAGAGCGCTATGGTTTTTCAAGAATTGCATTACGAACTAACAATATTGAAGAACAAGGGGCAAGGTTACATGCAATGGGGCTAGAAGTTTACGGACCTGATGCCTGTAGCAGAACGCGTCCAGACGGCTCTGTCGTAGAATGGAAGCTATTACACTTTGGGAAACCAGGGCTGCCGATTGATTTTCCATTTTTGATAGAGTGGGCTAAAGAGGATGAGAAGCGATATTTGCAGCTAAAGGAAAGTGGAGCGATTGATACGAATCATACTATAACGATGGAGTCTGTTCAATTTTTTGTGAAGGATGTACAGACTACGGTTGCATTATGGCAGGAAGTGTTAGAATTACCCGAGCCTCAGCATCATGCTCAATTTACATCCTTACAATTGCCCAATATTCGTTTGGATTTTTATGAGAAAGCCGCTGCAAGTACAATGACACTAGGTCATTTAAAAGAGGGTCCATTTGGGGTAACACTTAAAGATCCAAATAGAACAAAGGAAACGCTTATTTTTCCAGCTGCATTTTATTGGGTAAATCGTTGACTTGGAATATAAAAAGGAGCTGTTCAGTAGAAGAACAGCTCCTTATGCTTATAATTTCACAACATTTGATGCCTGTGGTCCTCGATTGCCTTCTACCACATCAAATGAAACTTTTTGACCTTCTTCAAGTGTACGGAAGCCTTCCTCTTGGATCCCCGTAAAATGTACAAATACATCTTCTCCATCATCACATTCAATAAAGCCATAACCCTTTTCATTATTGAACCACTTTACGATTCCCTGTTGCATAAGCATTCGCCTCCAATGCGCTTGAATGTAAAACTCATCAATTAAGTCTGACACGAGAAAATGTGAAAAAATGCATTTTCATTAAGAACATACATGAATTGAACAAAGTTGTCAATTGATTGTCGAATTGCTAGCATAACTAATTATGTTTTCTTTCACAATAAAGTCTATAATGAAATTGAACAACATAGAAAGTAGGATGCCAAATGACAACGAAAAATCAACCATTAACAGATTTAGAAATCGCGAGTCAAGCGGTTATGAAGCCTATTACGGATATTGCGAAAACAGCAGGTATTCCAGAGGATGCCCTTGAGCAGTATGGACGCTACAAGGCAAAAATTGATCCATTAAAAATTACAGCACACGGTGAGGATGCAAAGGTAGTTTTAGTAACAGCGATTAGTCCTACCCCAGCAGGTGAAGGAAAGTCAACTGTAACCGTAGGACTAGCGGATGCCCTCCATCAGTTAAATAAAAATGTAGTCGTGGCTTTACGTGAGCCATCCCTAGGTCCAGTAATGGGGGTAAAGGGCGGCGCAACTGGTGGTGGATATGCACAGGTTGTACCGATGGAAGATATTAATTTACATTTTACTGGTGACCTTCATGCGATTACAACTGCCAACAATGCATTATCAGCCTTTATAGATAATCATATCCATCAAGGCAATGTGTTAAACATTGATCCACGTCGTATCATTTGGAAGCGTGTGATGGATTTAAATGATCGAACACTGCGAAAAGTAGTCGTTGGCCTAGGTGGTCCTGTTCAAGGGATGCCGCGTGAGGATGGCTTTGACATTACAGTTGCTTCAGAAATTATGGCTGTCTTTTGTTTAGCGACAAGCATAGAAGATTTACGTGAGCGTTTAGCAAGTATTGTGATTGGCTACACATTTGAACGTGAGCCTGTATTTGTACGTGATTTGCAAGTAGAGGGTGCCTTAACACTATTATTAAAAGATGCCTTTAAACCAAACTTAGTGCAAACGCTTGAGGGCACACCTGCAATTATACATGGTGGACCATTTGCTAATATTGCACACGGCTGTAACTCGATTATGGCGACACAAACTGCTCGTAAGTTAGCGGATATAGTAATTACAGAAGCTGGATTCGGCTCTGATTTAGGTGCTGAGAAATTCATGAACATTAAAGCTCGTAAAGCTGGTTTTAAACCAAGTGCTGTTGTTATTGTAGCAACGATTCGAGCTTTAAAAATGCATGGCGGTGTTGCGAAAACAGCGCTTGTAGGGGAAAATGTTGCTGCCCTACTACAAGGAATCGAAAATTTAGCGAAACATGTTGAGACAATTCGTACATTTGGCGTTGAACCGATTATCGCATTAAATCGATTTATTACAGACACAGAAGCGGAGTTAGAGGCAGTACTAAATTGGTGTAAAATGAATCATGTGCGCATTGCTCGTACAAATGTCTGGGAAGAGGGCGGAAAAGGCGGTCTTGCCCTAGCTGAACAAGTACTAGCTGTTTTAGATGAAGAAAACAACTTCTCCCCTTTATACGATGTAACAGAATCCATCGAAGAAAAAGTTCGTACCATCGTACAAAAGGTATATGGCGGGAAAGATGTACAATTTACCGACCAAGCGAAAAAACAAATCGCCCAGATTGAAAAATTTGGCTGGGATGTGCTACCGGTTTGTATGGCAAAAACGCAATATTCATTATCCGATCAACCAAATTTACTAGGCCGTCCAGAAGGCTTCACGGTTACAATTCGTGAGGTTATTCCAAAGCTAGGTGCAGGCTTTTTAGTTTGCTTAACGGGTGACATTATGACAATGCCAGGCTTACCAAAAGCACCAGCTGCATTGCGTATGGATGTGGATAATGAGGGCCATGCAATAGGGTTGTTCTAGATAATATAAAATGTTAAAGCTGCTCCTTTTACTAATAGGAACAGCTTTCATGTTGTTGAAATACNNTATTATGTCAATGAAATCAAGGTGATAAATTAAAAAGTATAGCTCTTTTTCTAGACGAGGGGTTGATCTCCGTTTTGACTGAGTGCTTTCCTAGGAGCGTCTGAAGCGGCATGGGCACCTGAATGGATTTTTGATATATATCCATTTGGCAATGGAAATTCAGAATGGTATTTCAGTATGGAAATAAGGCATATGGATATTCTGATGATTGTAGTATTCTTAATAGGTGTTGCAGTTTATGCAGTTTTATTTACAATTTGGGCAACGATTAATGCGTACCATCAAAAAAGATTAACTATTGGGTGGATACTGATATTTGCTTTATTAAATGTTGTTGGCTACTGGATCTATAAATTTAGTAGGGAAAAGGCTATTTGATATTTATTAAAAAACAGGAAGAATTGTAGGCAATTTTGGTTTTTGTCTTTAATATTGATTTATTAACTAAAATGCCCTAAAAATTGTTTGGTTGTACATCATAGCATATAAAGATACAAAAAAGCTGCTCCATTTAAGTTAGGAAGGGCAGCTTTTACTATTTCTCAAAAGTTCAAAGGTAAATAGGTACCATATCGAATAAGTAAGAAACTAGTTAGCCATAAAAAAATGGCTATTCGAATGAGCATATACATTGTAAATTCAAAGACAGAAAGCTTTCTTTCTCGCTTTAATTTTTTAAAAAGTCTTACAGAAAACAGGGAACATAGAAGAAGTACGGCCATAGATAATTCATAAACGTTCTCTAACAAGCTTATATTTTCTAAAAGGCTTTTCATATATAATCATCCTCTCCTAAAAAGGATATGAGCAGTTTAAACTTATTATGAAGTTAAGGACTTTGGTGTATAACCAGGGTCTTTTTTCTTTTATTACCGATTAAGGCAATTTTATGTAATGTAATATTTGGTGCTTTTTATAAATAACTACCCAACATTGGTAAGAAAAAGTGGAATTTTACTATAAATTTAATTGTCAAACGAATTTTTATTTAAAAAATACATTGAATTTTCTTTCTCTTTTACATATAATTTATTTAATTCTTAATTGGAACACTGTTCCGATAATAGGAACACGGAGGGATGAAGACTTGAAAATCGCAACAGATATTGGTGGTACTTTTACCGACCTAGTTTATACAGATGAGAAGGGAAATCTTCATTTTGACAAGGGACATACAACTCCAGGTCATTTTGAGGATGGTATTTTAAATGTATTAGGGCGACATGTGACGGAAGATTCACTGATTGAGTCATTTATTCATGGTTCAACAGTCATTATTAATACATTAACGGAAAGAAAAGGGGGCGTAGTTGGGTTAATTACAACGAAAGGCTTCCGTGATGTATTGGAGATTGCTCGTGGTAATCGTCCAGACTTATATAATTTTAAGTATAAAAAACCTGAACCTTTTGTAGAGCGGTACTTGCGGCAAGAAATTGATGAGCGCATCGATTATAAAGGAAATGTTATGAAAGCGCTTAATACCAAGGAAGTTAGTGATATTGTTCGCAAATTTAAGGAATTGGGTGTAGAGGCTATTGCCATTTCATTGATTCATGGCTATAAAAACCCAATTCATGAATTACAGCTAAAGGAAGAAATTGAAAAGCTTTGGCCAGAGGTGTATATCACACTTTCAAGCGAAACGATTAAAGAATATCGGGAATACGAAAGAACAAATACAACTGTTTTAAATTCATATGTTAAGCCAATTGCACATGCTTATTTAAAAAACTTAAAAGAAAAATTAAGCACGATCGGAATAACAGATCATTTGAAAATTATGCAATCAAATGGAGGCACGACAAGCTTTGATAAAGCGATGGAATTACCAATTAATCTCGTTGAATCTGGTCCAGTAGCAGGTATGTTTGGTGCTGCCAAGCTAGGGGAGCTTTTAAATGAGTCAAATATCATTGCCTTTGATGTAGGCGGAACAACAGCAAAATGTTCACTTATTACAGAAGGAAAGGTAAATGTTACAACAGATTACTATATTGAAAGAAATGAAAAATTTGCTGGTTATCCGATTAAAACACCTGTTGTTGATATTGTTGAAATCGGTAATGGTGGTGGTTCCATCGCACGTGTCGATCAATTTGGCTCCTTAAAGGTTGGTCCAGATTCTGCGGGTGCAAATCCAGGACCAGTTGCGTATGGCTTAGGCAATACACAGCCAACAATTACAGATGCAAATGTCTATTTAGGCAGATTATCATTAGAAAACTTCGATAATCCAGTGTCTATTGACAAAGTAGAGGAGGCACTAACTGAAGCAATCGCAAAGCCGTTTAATGTGACAGCAGAAGAAGCTGCGCAAGGGATTTTAGATATTGCCAACTCTAATATGCTAAATGCGCTCAAGCTAATTTCTATTCGTAAAGGCTATGACCCCGAAGATTTTACAATGGTTGCCTTTGGCGGTGGGGGTCCACTACATGCGATTAATTTAGCGCAGGAATTGGGCATGAAGAAAGTCATTATACCGTATGGCTCATCGGTCTTTTCAGCACTAGGGATGATGATGACAGAATACCGACAAGATTATATTCAAACATGTTTAATGAATTTTGATCATCATCATCTAGCTGTTATTCAAAAAAATATTGATGAAGCAATTGAAAATGCTTATGCCGAAGCACCTTTATCAAACGAACATTATTATTTCGAGATAAATTACGATTTGCGCTATAAAGGTCAGGAGCATGCCGTTAAATTAAATGCATCAAATATTGCGCTTCATGAAAAAGAGCTAAGTCAATTAGCGAAAGCATTCCATGTCAAACATAAACAGGAGTTCTCTTTTGATTTACCAGAGACGCCAATAGAGCTAGTGAATTTACATCTCACAATTTATGGGAAAGATGAAGCGGTCCAGTTTAAGGAGTTAGATTTCTCACATATTGACGCTTCTACTTGTATAAAAGCAACAAGAAAGTTATATGTCAAGGAAGCAGGCTGGGTAGAGGTAAATGTCTACGATCAACAAAAATTAGTACCTGGTTATGTGATTGCTGGTCCTGCTATTGTAGAAAGTCCTACATCTACAGTTGTGATAAATGAAAAACAATCTATTGGAATAGATAAATACGGCAATCTAATTGTAGAGATGGAGGGGAAATAAAACATGAAAAAAGATGTTTTTGCTATAGAAATTATTCAGGATTCATTGCTGGCTATTGGCGATGAAATGTTTGTTGCATTAGCTCGTTCATCCATGAGTCCCGTTATCTATGAAGTGTTAGATTATGCCTGTGGTCTAACGGATGCCAAGGGTAATTTGATTAGCCAAGGTAATGGGGTGACAAGCTTTATTGGGATGCTAAGTCCAATGGTTCAACGTGTCATTGAAAAATATGATAATGGAAAAAAATTAAACGAAGGAGATGTCATCATTATTAATGATCCTTATGTTGGTGGAGGGTCGCATTTATCGGATGTAGGATTGGTTTTACCGATTTTCTACAATGGAGAAATTATTGCTTATTCTGCAAATAAAGCACATTGGACTGAAGTAGGGGGAATGGACCCTGGCTCATTTACAAGTAATTCGAACGAAATCTATCAGGAAGGTCTCCAATTACCAGGGGTGAAGCTTTATCAAAAGGGCGAGCTCAATGAAGGTATATATGAAATTATTTCTACGAATGTTCGTTTACCAGAGCTATCCATTGGCGATATGTTTGCACAGGTAGCAGCCTTAAAAACAGGTGAAAAACGAATTGCAGAGCTTTGTCAGAAATTTGGTGCTGAATCTGTGAAGCTGTCCATTCAAAAATTATTGGACAAGGGTGAAAAAATTGTAGAGCTTGAGCTTCGGCATTTACCAAAGGGTGAATTTTATGCGGAGGACTTTATTGAAGGTGATCCATTAAAAGGTGGACCTTATCCAATAAAAGTGAAAGTAACGATTAGTGATGAAGAATTTATCTGTGACTTTAGAGGCTCACATCCTGCTGTGAATGTGCCAGTCAACTGCTCACAATTCGGCTTAATGGCTAGTGTTCGTGTCATGTTCTTAGCATTACTTGGCGATATTGATGTGATTAACGAGGGAGTCTTTAAACGTTTGACTATTTTAACGGATGAAAATTCCATTGTCTCGGCTAAACGCCCACACCCAGTATCCATGAACTTTGAGGCACGTATTGGAGCGGCAGATTTAATTTGGAAGGCTCTTGCGCCATATTTACCAGAGAGATTATCAGCAGGACATTTGCAGTCGGTTTGCACATTTATTTTAACAGGTAAAAATCCTGAAAATAATGAGTCCTTCTTAATCGTTGAACCTTCAGTAGGTGGTTGGGGAGCGTCAAATGATGAGGATGGTCAAAGCGGGCAATATTGTATGGGAGATGGAGAAACGTATAATCTTCCTGTTGAAATTGCGGAGACAAAATATGGTATTCAAATTGATGAATATAGCTTAAATTGCGATGGGGCTGGTGCTGGGCAATTTAGAGGCGGCTTAGGTGTACGCCGAGTTTATACCGTTAATCATGATGGTCAAAAGGTTTCTGTCAATTTAGGTAGACATCAATTTGCACCATTTGGCTTAAATGATGGCGAGGAAGGCTCACATAACTATCTCATTATTCATAAAAAAGATGGTACAAAGGTGGGGCCAGTAGGAGTACTCGCCAATTATGAATTACAAAAAGGAGATCGTATTGAGCTTGTCACAGCAACAGGGGGTGGCTATGGCAATCCAAAAGAGAGAAGTACGAAAGCGATTGAAAAAGATTTGGTAAATGGATATATTTCTTTAGAGGTAGCTAAAAAACGTTACGGTTACCAAAACGCATAAAAGGAGAAATATATAAATGACTGTCAAGACATTAAAAAACTCATTGGATATACTAGAATGCTTCGCAACTACAGAAAGCTCATTAGGTGTACGTGAAATTTCACGTATGACAAAATTGCATACTAGTGTTGTGCAAAGAACAATCAATACATTTACAGAAGCAGGGTATTTATTACAGGATGAAGCAACGAAAAAATATAAATTAGGTTATAAAATGTTTATATTTCATGATGCGCTCTCCAATACAAGTGACCCGCATTTTACAATTTATGAATTGATGCAAAGTCTTGCGAGTGAAATCAATGAATCCGTATTTCTAACTTATATGGATAATGAGTATGGTGTTACAGCAAAAATTGCTGAAAGTAATAAAAATATAAAGTATGCGGTGTCATTAGGTACAAAAACACCACTTTATATCGGTGCTTCCTGTAAAGTTATGTTTGCCTATTTAGACGAAGAAAGACAGCTTGAATTATTAGCCTATTTTCATGAAAAGCAGTCTGATGAGGAACATAAAAAACTTCTTGCTAATTTACAAGAGGAACTGCAAGCCATACGACAAAACAATTGGTGTGTTACTGTAGGGGAGTATAATGAACATGCTTTTGGTATAAGTGTACCATTATTCAATCATAAGAAAGAAATCATAGCATCTTTGACGATTTCTGGATTAGTATATGACATTGACGAACAAAGGGAGAAATACATGCTTGAACAGTTAGTGAAAATTGCTCATCAAATTCAATCTCACATATCTAAACTATAACAACAATAGGGGAGCTGACACTATGAATAATAAAGTATTACATCCGCGGGCTTTAGAGCCTGTAACTCTACTAATGATTGTCTTAACATCTGTCGTAGGGGCAATTATTGGGATACAGCTGATTACGACTTTAGGAATTTCTGCTAATACATCCATCATCGGGGCTATATTTGCGATGATTTTAGGAAGAATTCCAATTGGTAAGCTAATTGCTTTCAAATCCGTGCATAGACAAAATATTATACAAACGGCGATATCATCGGCTACTTTTAGTGCAGCGAGTAGCCTAATGTTACCAATCGGTATTCCGTATGTTTTAGGCTATGAAAATTTAGTATTGCCTTTGTTTATTGGTGTTATTTTAGCGATGTTTGTGGATGCTTTATTATTATATAAATTTTTTGATACAAAGATTTTCCCAGCAACAGGTACTTGGCCACCAGGGATTGCAACAGCTGAAGCCATTAAAGCTGGCGATAAAGGCGGTAAAAATGCAAAGGTATTAATTGGTGGGGTGTTAATCGGTATTGTGGGGTCTGTTCTTAAAATTCCAATGTCAGCTTTTGGGGTAGCGTTTATCGGAAATATTTGGGCGCTTACAATGTTTGGAATTGGTCTTTTATTAAGAGGATATTCTGTCCAATTATTTAATGTCGATTTAAATGAATATTATATTCCACATGGCATTATGATTGGAGCGGGCATTGTAGCCCTTTTCCAGGTTGCTTTTACTTTACTAAGTAAAAGAGCGACTGAAAAGTCAGAAGAATTAATCTATTCGAAAGATCAAAAAGAAATTCGACAAGGCTTTGGTGTAGGCTTTATTGCTTATCTAGCGATTTCGTTATTAATCGCTTTATTGGGTGGTATTATTTCACATATGTCCTTTGGGATGTTAATTGGCTTTATTATTTTTGCAACAATTGCAGCATTTGTGCACGAGCTTATCGTTGGGATTGCTGCGATGCATGCAGGCTGGTTCCCAGCATTCGCAGTAGCGTTTATTACGCTAATTGTCGGTATATTAATTGGATTCCCAGCACCCGCTCTTGCTTTGTTAGCTGGCTATAGTGCGGCAACAGGGGTAGCATTTGCTGATATGGGCTATGACTTGAAAACAGGATTTATTTTACGCGGAAACGGCAGTGATCCTGCATTAGAAAAAGAAGGGCGTAAACAGCAAATGATTGCAGGTATGCTAGCCTTTTCAATTTCTGCAGTTGTTGTTTTACTATCGTATCAATCTTATTTTGCGCAGGATTTAGTAGCACCTGTCAATCATGTATATGCAGCTACCATCCAATCAGGAGTGACTGGAGACGTAGCGAAGCAGCTATTGCTATGGGCGATTCCAGGGGCATTGATTCAATTTATTGGTGGCTCAAAGAGACAAATGGGTATTCTGTTTGCAACCGGTTTATTACTTATCAATCCTATAGCTGGTTGGGCTGTATTAGTCGGTATTTTACTTCGTGTTATTTTCACTTCTGTAACGAAGGGTAAGAGAGAGTCTGAAATGACCGTCTTTGCAGCAGGTGTTATAGCTGGAGACGCTTTATATAGCTTCTTCTCTTCCATTCTTAAGATAGGAAAATAGAAAGGAGTATGAGCAAATGGTAAAAGTGTTAACGTATGAAGATGGCATAGCCGCTGTTTATGGGGGTGCAATCCTCGGAGGCGGCGGTGGTGGCCTCCTAGAGGAAGGGTTAAAGTTAGTGGAGGAGATTTTCGCTGCTGGAAAACCTCAGCTTATCGATATAACGGCATTAAATCATGAAGATTTAGTAGCCTGCGTAGCAATGGTTGGAGCACCTTCAGCGGAAGAACAATATGTATCCAATAAACAGCTATGCTGGAGTTATCAACAAATGAATGCGTATATGGATCATCGACTAAAAGGAATTATTACAAATGAAAATGGTGCCATCACGACAATTAATGGCTGGCTACAATCGGTATTGTTAAATGTACCAGTCGTTGATGCTCCCTGTAATGGACGAGCCCACCCGACTGGCATTATGGGTTCCTTAAGTCTACATGAGCAACTAGATTATCAATCGGTTCAATTTTATGCCGGTGGGAAAAAGAATTACGCTATTCAAGGATTTGCTGAAGGAAACTTACAAAACACAGCAAAAACAGTTCGTCATGCTTCTATTTTAGCTGGAGGATTGGTAGCGGTGACTCGTAATCCAGTAACAATTGGGTATTTGAAGGAGCACGGTGCACCAAAAGCAATATCTGCCGCTATTGAGCTCGGATATAGCTTCCTAAAAGGGCGAACAATAGAGGAAAAGTTAAAAAATATTATTCATTTATTAAAAGGTAAGCATATCGTATCTGGAAAAGTGAAGGATTTTTCCCTCTTAAAGGAAAATGGCTTTGACGTTGGTAGTTTAACGGTTGAGGATGTTAAATTAACTTTCTGGAATGAATATATGACATTATCAAAGGCAGGAATGATCCAATCGAGATTTCCAGATTTAATGATGACATTTGATATTGAAAGGATGGTACCAGTACCAAGTGCTAGCATTAAAGAAGGTATGCATATAGCTGTTATTCAAGTTGATCAAAGCCATTTATATTTAAGCTCAACAATGAAAAATGCCGAGCTGCTACAGGAAATTGACAGGATTATTGGTAAGGTTCTATAAAAATGTAGGAAATATCGGACGGAAATCTAATAAATAAAAGCTGCCATCATCTACATGTAAGTGAGATGGGCAGCTTTTATTGTCCCTTCAGCGGGTGGGTATAACTGTACATAAAAATTGTTCCTACTTCCTTCATAGCATAATACTTCTTCTATGGCTTAAATGTAACTCGAAAAAATTTACCTACATAAATTATCTTTTATTGTTCACACAACTCTAATTAGCCAGCTATTTACATCATGTCAGCAAACGATTGTACACATTTTTCATTAAAGAGAGAAGCTACGTTCATTCTTATTCTGTATTGAATAAAAGAAGGTAACATCAATTAATGACAAAAATAATGTACACTTGCAACATATGAACTAAGCTTCATGGTCGTGGAAACAAGCCTAACAGATTGCTCACCTATTTCAATTTGTACAAACACTATGCGGGTTAAAACAAAGAATTTCTAAGGGAAAGTGTTCACTTTTATTTTTTTTCTTAGATGATTGGTAAATGTTTACATACATCATCTTGTAACACATTATTCAATTGTAAGCCCGCTGAAGTTAATCATTAATCTGTGAAGAACATAGTTACCGTACATTGAAATAGTGAGATACAGAACAAGAAAGTTGTTCTGTATATGTATCATATAATATTCTGAAAAATTAGTCAATTGAAACGTTTTGTTTATCTAAATTTTATTGCTGCAGAATATCACTTATCAGTATAATAGCAAAAGAAGGGACTGAGTGAAGAACATGAACGATTTGATGGATAAAGTACGAAGCATTTATGAGCAGTTTGATGCCAGCCATGATTTTCAGCATATTGAACGCGTTTACCAAAATGCTATGGACATTTTACATAGTGAGCCAGCAGCAGATGCGGAAGTCGTGAAAATTGCGGTGCTGCTGCATGATGTAAGTGATAAAAAGTATACCAATAATAAAGAGCAAGAAAATCAGCTAATTGCTGAGTTAGCATTAAGTGAAGATAAAAAGCTGCATATTAAAGATTGTATTGCTCAAGTATCATTTAATGGGGGGAATGAGCTTGAAGCAACAACTATTGAGGCAAAAATAGTACGAGATGCTGATCGCTTAGATGCCATTGGAGCTATTGGAATTGCACGTACATTTGCATATGGTGGTGCAAAGGGGCGAAAACTGTATGACACAGCAGAGCAAGCGCGAACAACTATGACGGAGGAAGAATATCGCACTAAAAATACATCCTCAGTCACACATTTCTACGAGAAGCTTTTATTCTTAAAGGATTTAATGACAACTGAAAAAGGCAAGCAAATGGCTAATGAGCGCCATCAGTTTATGGAAGGCTTTTTACAGCAGTTACAAAAGGAGATTGGCCAATAAAGTAAAGAGCGTTTAATCAGCGATTCTATTGCCTGAAACTATTCTGGATATTACAGGAAATGGAACACTCATATTCTATTTGCTTCGCATTTCCAAGTTCAAGCAGGTTTAGAATGATGAATCATGAAAAAGGCGTAGGTGTCGCATTAAAATTGCACACCTATGCCTTATTTTTTACAAATAGTTTTGGTTAAGCTGTATATCAAAATTTTGTACAGTCTCATGATGATAGAAGATGATTCGTGGAAAAAATTCCACCACCAGTGTCCCAAATTTTATAAAGAAAAATAGACAACGATCAATCAGCACACTCATGATAGACCTAAACCCTTCGATTTGTTGTTCTTTGTTTACCAGTCGTTTGGTGTTATGATTAATAATGGATATCAATAATACGTCTACATATTAAGCGTGAAAGAGATGGAATAGTGGAATGAGTCATTTAATTATACAAAATTTAACAAAAACAGTGGGCGATAAAACGCTCTTTCAAAATATTGAATTTACAATTTATGAGGGAGAGCGAGCTGGCTTAATTGGTATTAATGGAACGGGAAAATCCACTTTATTGTCCATAATAGCTGGGCAGATTGAGGCAGATTCAATGAATATTGATAGACCTAATAAATATCGGGTTGCTTATTTGCCACAAGACCCTACATTTGCTAGTGGAGAAACGGTTTTGCAGGCTGTGTTTGCAGGAGATTCCCCCATTTTAAAGTTAAATCGTGAATATGAGGAAACAGTAGCGGCTCTTGCTTCAAACCCTACCTCAGAAAATCTACAAAAAACGTTGTTTGGCTTGCAGCAGCGTATGGATGAGGAGCAAGCATGGGATGTCAATGCACTAGCAAAAACAGCACTAACGAAGCTTGGCATTGAGACATTTGATAAAGAAGTATTAACACTGTCAGGTGGTCAGCAAAAGCGGGTTGCTTTAGCGAAGGTGTTAATTGAGCCTGCAGATCTGTATTTATTGGATGAGCCTACTAACCATTTAGATGTACAATCGACGGAATGGTTGCAAGAAATGGTATTACGATTAAAAGGGGCCGTTATTTTTATTACCCATGATCGTTATTTTTTAGATGAATTATCTACGCATATTTACGAGCTAGCTGATCAAACGTTGTATCGTCATATAGGGAATTATGGGGACTATTTAGAGGCCCGTGCTATTCGTGAAGAAATGAGAGCAGCCTCTGCCCAAAAAGACCGCAATCGCTATCGCTCAGAATTGAAATGGATTCGTCGCGGCGCTAAAGCACGTTCAACAAAACAAAAGGCACGAATTCAACGATTTGAACAACTTGAAGAAAACCTAGAGCATAAAACTGAGGATGTTTCGTTAGAGATGGGGCTAGCTACTACACGACTTGGTCGAAAAGTATTAGAGGCTGAAAACATTTCAAAGGCATTTGGACAGCAAAAAATTCTTGAAAATTTTTCATTTATACTCCAACAAGGTGATCGTATCGGTATTATTGGTGCCAATGGGGTAGGAAAATCAACATTATTGAACATGCTAGCAGGTGAGCTGATACCGGATATAGGTGAGATTCTTGTTGGCTCAACAGTAAAGCTAGCACATTTCAAGCAGACGTTACCGAAAATGAATGAAAATGAGCGCATGATTGAATATATTCGTGAAGCCTCCAATGATATTACAGATGCAGAGGGGGTGCGTTACTCTGCAGCTCAAATGCTGGAGCGATTCTTATTCCCGCTCCATGCACATGGGACGCCAATCGGTAAATTATCTGGTGGGGAACGTAAACGCCTTCATTTATTACATTTATTAATGGAGCAGCCGAATGTTCTATTACTAGACGAGCCTACCAATGATTTGGATATAGAAACATTGGGCGTGCTGGAAGACTTTATTGAGCATTTCCCTGGTGTTGTAATCACTATTTCTCATGACCGTTTCTTCCTTGACCGAATTGCTAAAAAGCTTTGGATTTTAGATGGACAGGGTCAGGTAGAGGAGACACTGGATCTTTATAGTGAGTATTTGGCAAAACGTGAGCAGGAGGCTGCTGTAAAAGTAGAGTTGCCGAAGACAGAGAAACCTAAAACGGAAAAGCCAAAATCGGACAAGAAAAAGCTATCCTTTAAAGAGCAAAAAGAGTGGGAAACGATTGCAGACGATATTGAAAAAACAGAGGCTGCCATTATGGAAACTGAAGAAGGAATTGCGAATGCTGGCTCTGATTTCACGAAGCTACAGGAATTAACGGCAAAGCTAGATGAGCTTAATGCTCAGTATGAAAATTTGATTGAAAGATGGTCTTATTTAGAAGAAATTGTGAATGGATAAGGAGCGATTAGACATGAAGATTATAACAATTGAACCGACACCAAGCCCTAATTCAATGAAGATTGTCGTGGATACAGAATTACCATTTGGAAAAAGCTATAATTTTACAAAAGATAATAAAAATGAAGCAACTGGTGAAGCTGCAGCAATTTTGGCAATAGAAGGGGTCAAGGGCGTTTACCATGTGGCTGATTTTTTTGCAGTTGAACGAAATGCGAAATATGCATGGGAAGGTATTTTAGCAAGTATTCGTCAAGTTTTAGGGGAAGATAATGTACAAGAAGAAAACGAAATACATGCTACAAATGAATTTTATGGGGAAGTTTATGTCCATGTACAATTTTATAAGCAGGTGCCACTACAAGTAAAGGTATTTGATAATCAACGAGAGTATCGTGTAAGCTGTGGTGAACGCTTTGTGGAAGCTTTCAATAAAATTATTGAAACAGCAGACGATGAGAATTATATCTTCCAACGCAAGTGGATTGACTATGGTGTGCGTTATGGTGAGCTTGAGGAAATTGCAGAAGCGGTCAAACAGGAGATCGATGTCACTTATTCTTCAGAACGTATAGCAGAAATAGTTGTAGCCGTTAATGATGATGAAAAAACAGCTATAAAAACAGATAAGCGAAAAGTAACAGTTGAGCAGTTTATGCAACCAGAATGGGAGAAGCGTTTCCAGTTGCTCGACCAAATGGCTGACCCTGAGCTGGATGACTTACCTCTGCTTGATTTAGCTTTAGAGGATGAGCAGATGTCGATTCGACGATTGGCTACTGTATATTTAGGTATGGTTGAGGATGTAGCAGTTGTGCCGTATTTGGAAAAGGCATTACAGGATAAAAGTGCAGCCGTACGCCGAACAGCAGGGGATTGTATGAGTGACCTTGGATTTGTGGAGTTTGAAAACGCTATGCAGCATGCTTTACAAGATAAAAACAAGCTTGTTCGCTGGCGAGCAGCCATGTATTTATATGAGGTAGGTACTGAGCAATCTTTACCTGCATTAAAGGCTGCAGAAGACGATAAAGAGTTTGAGGTAAAGCTACAAGTGAAAATGGCGATTGCTCGAATCGAACAGGGCGAGGAAGCAAAAGGCTCTGTGTGGAAGCAAATGACTGAATCACGTCAACAATAACTATATGAACCAGCATCTATTTGAACGATTATTTGTTTAAATATGGTGTTGGTTTTTACTTTTGAAAATTAGAAGAGAGAGGAGCGGTCGAAAAGAAGGTGAAAACCCGTGAAAAAAGAGAGGAATTTGGTTAATAATTGCTTGTAAGATCATGTGTTACAAATCGAAGCAATGTTTTTCCGGAGCACTGATTATATCTTCAGCAAAGTTGTATGATATCATTGAATGAACTGGAAATATGAAAAGGATTTCATGTAATAATAGTGAGGTTATAGAAATTAACCCCATTTATCCTCCAGGACTTCTAGTGGAATGATGATTTCCTTAATTATCTTCTACGGCGAAAGAGAGTGTTTACATAAAATAATTCGAATATTTAGTTTTTTTGAAGTAGAGGTGACTATGGATGTTTGGAAATATTACAGATGTACCTGGCGTAAAGGTGGGACATGTAGAAAATAAGGAAGGAATAACAGGCTGTACAGCTATTTTAGTAGAGAATGGTGCAGTATGTGGTGTCGATGTAAGAGGCTCTGCTCCTGGCACCCGTGAAACAGATGCATTAGATCCAATCAATGAAATTGACCGTGTACACGCTATTAGCTTATCTGGTGGTAGTGCATTTGGGCTGGATGCAGCTACAGGAATCATGCAATATTTAGAGGAGCAGGATATTGGAGTGGATACAGGAGTTGCCAAAATACCTATTGTTCCAAGTGCAGTGCTATTTGATTTGTTTATTGGTAATCCTAAAACAAGACCGACTGCTGCAATGGGCTATGAAGCCGCTAAAAATGCTCGGGTTGGCTTTTTTTCAAATGGCAATACAGGTGCTGGGTATGGTGCCACTGTTGGGAAATTAGCAGGGCCTCAATTTTGCATGAAGGGAGGACTAGGTAGTGCTTCTATAGCTGGCAAAGATAATCTTGTTGTCGGTGCCATTGTTGCGGTAAATGCTGTTGGAGATANNCAAGAAAAACGCTAGCTGGCGCATGGAATAAGGAAAAAGCGGAGTGGATTGATTGTTGTGCATATTTAGAGGAGCATGTGCAATCTGAAGCATTGTCAGGTACAAATACGACTATTGGTGTAGTTGCGGTAAATGCCAGGCTTACGAAAGCAGAGGCAAAGAAAATTGCACAGCTCACTCAAAATGCTCTTGCCCGGACAATATACCCTGTTCATACCATGCTGGATGGTGATACGATTTTTGTACTAGGTACAGGAAATACAATCTATCCAGTTGACTATATAGGCTACTTAGCAACAAAAGTGATGGAGGATGCAATACTTACTGCTGTTAAGTCCGCTAAAAAATTGGCAGACGTCGAAAGCTATTCGAGCATTCCAAAAATGACATGAGGAAGGATTGGTGAAATGGTGTTGTAAAGTAAAAGGAAGTATAGGTAAGACCAAACAGCATCTTTATATTACGGTTGAGGTGCCCTTATACCAACTTCTTACTTATTTTGAAGGGGTGATGGTGATGAAAAAATGGTTAATGCTTAGTTTCCTCTTAATCTACTTAGCAGGATGTCAACCTTTTATAGGCGGTCAATCAGTAATTGACTGGGTAGATTTTATCCAATGGAACGATCATGATTATACTGGTGTTCTGAATAGTGAATTAGCTGATGCATCATTCATAGATAAAGAAATAGGGGAAGTTCGCTTTAAAGTGGCTGATAATGTTACAAATTCATCCTATCAATTAAAAGATGGAGATGCTGCGTTTCATGAAAAAGGGACAAAGCTTTATTCCATTAAAGGGGAAGACAATATCATCGCTGTCAAGGATAAAGCCGCTATAAATGGGTATCGTATATATTTTGCAATTGATAATTCAGAATACAAATGGCATTTTGAGGATGTATCTTTAGACCAAGTAAAAAAGATAGAGATATATAAATCAGCTACACCAGCGGGAAATCAGCAGATAGCTACAATTACTGAAAAAGCTAAAATGGAGAACCTTCTAGAAATCCTATCGAATAGTAATGACGCTCCGGAATTTCAACCGAATACAAGTGCTGGTGATCCAATAAGCTATCAGATTATCTTATATACAGATGAACCCACAGCCTATAAATACGGTGTTCACTATGACGGTAATACATATTTTTGGCATCCGTCAGACACGGCCATTTTATCAGAGGATATTCAACATTTTATGAGTGAAAAGTAGATGTTAGTCAAAACCTTAAAAAGCGCGAGAAATCAAAGTTTCTAAATTGATTTCTTGCGCTTTTGTAAACTAAAGAGGGTTAAATAATATTGAAGCAACACTATTTAGTAGCGTGTAGCATCCTCTTTTATAATTAAAAGAAGGCATTATAGTCAAATGCTAGTTCATGCTTTGTTAGATAAGAAGCGATAGCACCATGTTTTTCAGTGGAGGCTCCAGCATAATGATTAGCGAATATCAGGAGAGGCACTGCGTATTGCTCACAAAAATCGATTAGCTTTCCAACTGTTATCTGTTGACGAAGGAAAATGCTTAATACAGCGCCAATGAAGGCATCACCCGCTCCAGTTGTGTCAATCGTATGGACCATGTCAGCTGGTACTTTGACATGTAGCTTTCTAGTATAAAGACTTGCACCCTCTGCTCCACAAGTAATTATCACGATTTGTACTTTTCCTTGAAATAATGTTTGGACTGCTTGTTCTTCATCTTCGATCGCTGTTAAAAACAAAAGCTCCTCCTCGGACAGCTTTACAATATGGGCTTTTGGAATAAATTCTAAAATGGTTTGACGGCATGCCTTATCATCTTGCCATAATGACAAACGGACATTAGGATCAAATGACACAAGACTTTCTGCTTGATGTGCCTGCTCGATCAAGGCTATGTGTGTCTCTTTCATTGGGCTTTCCACTAGATTTACAGAACAAAAATGAAGAATATCCTCCGCTGTTAGTAGATTAGCAGGAAGCTGCTCTTTGCTGTAAAGTAAATCCGCTGCATGACGTCGATAAAATAAAAATTCGCGGTTTCCATCTTTCATCAGTGACACAAAAGCTAGACTTGTTTCACCCTCATTAGTTTGCATAATATAGTTTGTATCGACACCAGCCCGTCTTACTGTGTCCACAAGAAAATTTCCAAAGGCATCTTGACCTACTTGTGTGAGGAGGGCTGCCTCTTGCCCAAGTTTTGCACAAGCTGCTGCAACATTGGCAGGAGCCCCACCTGCATTTTTAGTAAAAAGCTCAACTTCAGTAGGGAGACTATCGTGTTCAGTAGGTGTAAAATCAATTAACAATTCACCAATGGTATAAAGCTTACCCATAAGAAACCTCCTCTAGGTTTAAGTTGACGTATGGGACACACGTTTTTTCTTTGGAACGTAGATGGTATAAAAAATCCCCCCAAAAATTAATAATATGCCCATTGTTTGCAGAAGGCTTGGCATAAAATCGAGCAATAACATATCAAGCAAGATAGCTACTACTGGGTCTACAAAAACTAATACAGAAACTAGAATTGTAGAAAGACTGCGAATGCTATCAAAGAATAAATAATAAACAAAGCCCGTGTGAATAAAACCAGTCCCTAAAATATATAGCCAATTTGTTGTCGTTAACCCATCGAACAGTGAAAAATCTATAAATGGTAGGAGGATAATAATTCCAACTGCTGTTTGAATATAGGTTAAAGCATAGGAACTAAGCTTTGTAATCGTTTTACTTGTTAGCATTGTAAACGCATAAAATATGGCAGACAATAATGCCCAAATAAAGCCTGATTTCATAAATTCGGATAGAGATAGAAAATTATTTAAGCCGATAATGAACATACTTCCTATAAAACATGTGATTGTTGCAAGGAGTGCCTGGATGGTCATTTTTTCTTTTAAAAATAACGCGCCAAAAATTAAGACAAAAATCGGTGCTAAATTATAGATAGAAATCGCAATGGAAATCGACATTTCTTCAAAAGCCTTAAACAAAAATACCCAATTTAAGACGATAAAGACGCCACAAATAAGTGTTCGCACTATTTCTTTTTTATCCCATATCTCTGTTTTATGTCCACCAGTGATGAGCCATAGTCCTCCCAGAAAGAGGGTAGCGCAAATACATCTGATAAATACTAGCTCGGTCGCAGGCACGCCAGTATGAACAGTAAAAAATCCGATAGAGCCAAAAAGTGCCATTGAAACAGTTAATTTTATAATCGCAGAAATGTTCATACAAAACCTTCTTTCTAAAATTTTTATAATGATGTTGTTAACTTTTGATGAAGGTGGGCAGGGTTAGTTTCTCTTCATTTTAAAGTTCAGTCTGAGCGAATCCCTTGGTCAAGGGAAGATGGTCTTCTGTCAAGAAAGTG